>CAMLRE010000150.1 GCA_946482355.1 uncultured Bdellovibrio sp. | reverse complement strand
GGATCTAAAATTGTAAATCTAAAATTAACACTGACTGATTCAAGAGGATAACCATCGGGTTTAACAATTCGGGCTTGATAAGTTGTACGCCCCGGGCCTGCAAAAACAAAAGACGATACGAGCAACATTATTGCTGAAATGATTTTTGACAAAAGGCTTCGCAAACGTACAATCTTCACTCTGTATTTATCGGTAAATAAGGGGCTTCACTTTACCGATAAATCTCAGATTGAAACGCGCACAAACAACTTTTATTGTTTAGCTCACAGTCAGAATAATCTTTCCAACAGTTTTACCTGACTCAAGGGCCTGATGAGCTAACCCAACATCTTCCAGTTTATAGGTTGTCGTTTTAAGAGGTTTAATTTTTTTCTCATTTGCTAAACGCATAAGATCAGTCATGGCCTCAGTCGCCAGATCTTGTCTTGCAAATAAGAATGATAAATTAAAACCCACCACTGATTTATTATCTGTGATTAACTGCAACGGATTAAAACGTGGACTTTTAATTAAACCGATCGCCGCTTTTAAATAATTCAATCGCCCCGATCCGCCACCGCGCGGAAGTAACGAATGTGCACCATAAGAAATTAATTTTCCCACGGGACGCAAATGATCGTAGCCTTCTTTAAGTGTTGTGTACCCGTTCGCATCAAAGATCGCATCAAAGCCATTGGGCGCATTTTTTCTAGCTTCGCTCCAAAGATCTTGCGTTGATTTATCAATCACAAAATCAGCACCCAAAGTTTTTACTTCATGCACTTTATGAGAAGACCCCACAACTCCTGTCACTGTAAAATTAAAAGCTTTTGCTAATTGCACTAAAGCTGAACCGACACCACCTGCGGCTGAATGAATAAGTAAATGTGATTTAGGATAAATTTTTACTAGCTGAAAAAGTGCATGATAGGCCGTAAAAAATACTGTCGGAAAACCAGCAGCCTCGATCAATGAAAAGCCTTCGGGTAAATGAAAAAGCTGTGACTCTTTAACTTTTACTTCGCTCGCATAAGCGTTAAACAATGTAATACCCACAACTTCATCGCCCACTTTAAAACGAGATGTTTGTGAACCCACTGATTTAACAATTCCCGAAAACTCAAAGCCAGGTGTGATCGGCCAACCGACATATTTTTTTGCCGATTCATAAACGCCAAAGCGTACTAAACAGTCGGCGTAGTTAACACCAATCGCCTTAACATTCACAACCACCGTATCATTTTCAGAAGTTAATTCAGGAAAATCCTGAATTTTAAGCTTTTCGTAACCACCCGGGCTTGCAATAACAACTTTCTTCATTCATTCACCTTACTTTAAAAAGTTATGTAGAAATCTACACACCACCGAACGTCCAGCTAATAGATAATATTGTCGTGTTAAAACGACTTAGTAAACTTTTTTTAAAAGACAGCCATGAACAGGCGCGTTCGACTTTTATGGCCAATGTCAGCCACGAAATACGCACTCCGGTAAACGGCATTCTTGGCATGACAGGTCTTTTACTTGATTCAAAGTTGACTGAAGAACAACGAACACATCTTGAAGCCGTTAATTCTTCAGCCCAGGGTTTACTGGCGTTAATAAACGACATTTTAGATTACGCAAAAGTCGAATCCGGAAAACTAGACATCGAAAAGGTTAATTTTAATCTTTATGATTTATTCGATGAATCTTACAACTCATTTAAATATCTAGCCGAACAAAAAGGTTTAACAATCAAAATTGAGCTTCCTGAAAATAAGACTTGCTACTACTTAGGCGATGCCGGACGTATTCGCCAAGTTTTAAGTTATTTACTTGGAAATGCCATTAAATTTACGAACCAAGGTGAAATTCTAATTAAAACATCAGTTAAGAATTTATCATCTGCTCAAACGCAAATTTACGTTGAAATTAAAGATACCGGCATTGGTGTTTCACCCGAATCGCTTTCAAAATTATTTAAACCTTTTAACCAAGTTGATAGTTCGAGCCGCCGAAAACACGGTGGTATCGGCTTAGGGTTATCTCTCGCTAAACAGTTAATTGAACTTATGCAGGGGCAAATTGGCGTACATAGCACTCTGGATAAGGGCTCTACATTTTGGTTTACTTTACCTTTAGAAGCCGGAACAACGCCGAAAGCCAGCGAGGATCAGCAAAATTTTATTTCAGCACCCTATCCTGCCCGGGTTTTAGTAGTTGAAGATAATCAGATTAACCAAATGGTTGTCGTTAAAATGTTAGATAAGTTTGGTTACAAATCATTGGCTGTGGCCAATGGTAAAGAAGCTTTACTGGCCCTTCGTGAATCGAACTATGATTTAGTTTTAATGGACTGCCAAATGCCTGAAATGGATGGTTACGAAGCTACAGCGCAAATCAGAAAAGATTCTCAGATTAAAAACACACAAATTCCGATTATTGCTATGACGGCCAACGCTTTTGCCTCAGATAAAGAACGTTGTTTACAGGTCGGCATGAATGATTACTTAACAAAACCGGTGACACCTAAAACTTTATCCGAAGCCATTTATAAATGGCTTAAATGGCTTCAAGATAAAAAATAGCTATCATCTACTCCATCGAATCAACATCACTGTGACGAGTACGGCGATCAAAACGCGCCAGCACACTGTACACGCTTGGTACCACATACAACGTTAGTAACGTAGAAACCAATACCCCACCGATCACGGCGATTGCCATTGGTTGGCGGGCTTCAGCTCCAGGACCAAAACTTAAAGCCGCAGGCAAAGCTCCGGCAATGGTTGCAATCGAAGTCATTAAAATCGGACGTAAACGATTCGGGCAAGCTTCAAGTAAAGCTTTTTTAATATCGGTCTGCCCTTCGTCACGCACTTGGTTCGTAAAATCCACAAGTAAGATCGAATTCTTTTTCACGATACCCATAAGTAGAATTAAACCAATCATACTAAATAAATTTATCGACTGCTGGCCAATTAATAATCCCAAGAATGCACCCGAGAAACTAAACGGCAGCGCCACAAATACCGTAAACGGATCGATAAAGCTATTAAACTGCGAAGCTAAAATCATATAGGCCACAACAAAACCTAAGACTAAAGCTACGAGTAAGCTGATAAAACTTTGCATAAATTCTTCAGCAGAACCGCTGAGTTTAAAAGTATACCCTTCTTTTAAAATTGTTTTTGCGATTTCTTCTGCTTTTGCTGTACTTTCTTGCTGGCTTAACCCCGGCCCTGGATTTCCGAAAATTGAAATCGCGCGTGCACGATTTTTTCTGGAAATCGAAGAAGCTACGGTTGATTCTTTAATATCAACCACCGATGAAAGCGGAACTAATTCACCACGGTTATTTCTTACATATAAAGATAAGATACGCTCTTTCGGAGATTTGCCATCTTCAGTAAGTTTTACTCTGATATCGTAACGATGCCCTTCTTTTTCGTATGAACCTGCAATCGCGCCACCTAAAGCGGTATTAACCACAGCCCCAATTTCAGTGACAGCCACACCACGATCAGCGGCTTTTTGGCGGTTCGGCACAATATGAAGTTCAGGAGCTCCGGTTAATAAATCCGAATTCACATCTGACATGATTTTTTTATCAGTCACTTCTTTTTGGATTTGTTCAGCCATTTTACCAAGATCAGACCACTCTGGACCTTGAATAGTAAATTCAACCGGGTAACCACTTCCGCCACCGCCGCCAAAGCCTTGTGTTGATGGATCTTGCACCTGAGGTTTGGCTTCAGGAATTGTTTTATTTAAATATTCGCGCACAACTTCGATCATCTCTTGTTGGCTTAATTCTTTATTTTTTACCGGATCTTTTCCGCGCTGACCTTTGTGTTTTAATTCTACAAAGATCATGGCCGCATTGGTTTCACCCCCGGTAAAACCACCGGCGGCTACGAAGAATGACTGCACTTCAGAACGCTCATGTAAGAATTTTTCAACAAGTTTTACACGTTCGTCGGTTAAAGTGATCGCCGATCCCGGAGGGTTCGTCATTTGAATCATTAACATGCTTTGATCTTGTGGCGGCTGGAATTCACCTTTTAGTAAGCCTGCTGAACCAAAACTTAAAATAAAGAAAAGTAATGAACCAATAATCACCTTCCAACGGTGATTTAAAGTGTAATCTAAGGTGCGTGTGTAAAATCCACGAAGACGAACCACACTTGTTTCAAAAAACATTCCAAATTTAGAAGTTCGCTCGATGCTTCCTTTAAACTGTGCCGCACGCATCGGAGTTAATGTTAAAGCTTCAAGTAATGAAATCATCACCGCCGCACTTAACGTCACTCCAAATTCAAATAAGAAACGACCAATAATTCCTTCCATAAAAGCAATCGGTAAGAAAATCGCCACTAACGAAACTGAAGCAGCCACAGCAGCGAATGTGATTTCGCGAGCGCCAAATAAAGCGGCTTCACGGCGCTTCATGCCTTTTTCGCGGTGGCGAATAATATTTTCTAAAACCATGATCGCATCATCGACAACGATACCAATCGCTAAACTTAAACCTAAGAGCGTGAAAATATTTAAAGTAAAGTGCGCAAAATTAAGAATAATAAAACTTCCAAGCACTGAAGTCGGAATAGCTAATAAAACGTTGATCGTTGATGACCACGAACCGATAAAAATCCAACACACCAGTGATGTTAATAACGCCGCTAACACTAAAGTTAAAACTAACTCGGCCACTGACTCTTCAACGAATTTTGTGCCGTCAAAATTCACGCGAATTTGTGTGCCTTCGGGTAAAGTTTTTTGAATTTCATCAATACGTGCTTTAACAGCTTTTGCCACTGATACCGCATTTGATCCACGCTGTTTAACAACCCCAAGGCCCACGGCTGGCGATCCGTTCGTTCGGGCAAATTGTAAAACATCGACGGTGCCCTCTTCAATTTTAGCCACACGGCTTAACGGCACTGGATTGTAATTTGGTCCACCACCACGCGAATTTAAAAGTAAATCAGAGAAACCTTTAACTGTTTTTTCTTCACCTAAGGTACGTAAGCTGTATTCTTTTTTATCAAATTCACTGCGCCCTGAAGGTGGCTCACGATGTTCGTTTTGAATATTGTAAACCACATCTGAAACTGAAAGAGCATACTGTTGTAAAGCATCGTTATTTACCCAAACGCGTAGGTTAGGTTCTAAATAACCGGGCATCCATAAATTTCCCACACCGGGCACTGTTGTTAAACGGTCACGAATGTCATTTTTTACAAACACCATCAGATCGTTTAATTTCATTTTATCGCTGGTTACAGAAATCCACATAATCGGAAATTCTGAAATCGCAATTTTCATAGCCGTGATCGGCTCCATGCCCGTGGGCAACATTTCTTGGGCCTGAGAAATTTTAGCCTGCACATCTTGGAAAGCGGCATCGATATCGCGGCTTAAATCAAATTCTAAAGTGATTTCAGCTACACCCACACGTGATTTAGACGTGATATTTTTAATACCTTGAATACTGATTAAAACATCTTCTAAAGGATCGACCACGTCAGCTTCGATAACTTCAGGAGCTGCGCCTTCGTATCTTGCTGTTAAAGCAATAATCGGAAATTCGACATCGGGCATGTCGCTTACACCCATGCGTGTAAAACTGATCGCTCCAAACACGATCAAACCAAACATCAACATCCACGCAAAAACCGGTCTACGAATTGATAAATCTGAAAGAGTCATTTCTACATTTCCTTATTTAAGACAGCTGGAATTTGCGCTGAAGCTAAATCTAAACGAATACGATCTAGATGCGCTTGATAACGGGCCTGATCGTAGTTTCTTTTGGCTAGTCGGTATTCTGTTAACCCTAATTGCACATCAAGGCTTCGCGCTAAACCACGGCGTGAATCACGCTGCAAAAGTTTATAATTTTTTTCAGCTAAATCAGAAGCTAGCTTTAAAGCTTTCAGCTG
>CAMLRE010000149.1 GCA_946482355.1 uncultured Bdellovibrio sp. | reverse complement strand
AAACTGGCTAATGACTATTCCAGGTGAAATTTATCAGCAGCGAATGGTTCACCAAAAACAAACTACAAATCAATGCGAAATCCAAAGCAGTCTTAGTTGTGATAAGCTCGCGCAGTCTTTTTTTCAACATCAAGAAAAAGCGCAAGCGGCCAAAGAAAACTTTAAAGTTCACTTAACGAATGCTGTTTCTGAACGCCCGGTAAAAATCAAAGAGATTTTAAATCAACTACCCATGGCTATTCAAAAAGATCTTTGTCAGGGCGCTCTTGGCGTTCATTTTTACCTGTCTTGCAAAAACTAAAATAAAAACCGAAATTCCAAAAGTTAGTATTCCGGATTCCGAAATCACGGAATTTAACAGCTCATTCTGCGTTTATTTGCATTTGACGTAGTAATCCTCTGGACTTGGCCTTGCAATTTGCTCCGGACAAGAAAAGAGGTTTTTCCTATGATCAAAAAATTATTATTAGTTCCTGCCATTTGCTCCTTAACCCAGATCGCTCCAGCACTAGCTGATGTCGATCAACACCGCACCTTCGCCGCATCGGCTTTACACTCTATCGTTAATCAACGTTATGAAGTGATCGCCTATTCCCCTTCAGAGACTGAAAATGGCTCTGACATCGTGCTTGTGTGTATCAACCAAATCTTTGCTGAATGGGGCCGCCCAGTTATCAGAAGTGTTATGGCTGATGAAACCGCACAAGACGAAAAATCAATGAGCGATTATTTAAACGCTTTAGATAATGTCGAAAAAACACGTGCCATTGTTACCCTTGGCCGAAGCGATCTTATCGACGGTGCTGACGCTGTCAGAAAAGAGCTAGAAGCCAAAGGCGAATGGCCAACAGTTCCTAGCGATCTTACTTTCATGACTTATAAAAACTATGAAAAGACCTATTACACATCACTTTATAAATGTCTTGATAATAACTACCTAACAGCTGTTTCCGGTCGTATCGCTCCGCTTGATATTAATGCCGATATCGACGGCCACTTTGTTGCGACAGGCGCTACTGAAGTGCTTTACGGTCCACCTCCATCTATGAGCGGCATCGTTCCTGGCGCTCCGAGTGAAAGTAAAAGCATCACCATTACAGATAAATCAAACGTTTATGGAAAAACGATGAAATACTCTGACTGGATCAAAACTTTAACAAATTACTAAATCTATTTATCGCCGAACAAAAAAGAGGCCCTTATGATTCGCTTATTTCGATTTACATTAGTTTTTCTTCTAAGTTACCAATCGGTTGCTTGCCAAGCGAAGACCGATGCTCAAAAAGCCGATGTTCACAAAACTGAAACACCCAGTCAGTTTGCAGAATATACGGCTGAAGATACCGTGATTAATCATGAGGGCCTTAATGAAATTCGTTCGCGTTACGAAGAAACACGTATCGCCCCCCAAGAAAGTGGCGATAACGATCCTTACTGGACACCAGAAGTTTTACTTCCGAAATTGAGTTCTTGGTTTACTCCAGGGCGCGGTCTATGGAAACGTGAAATGGTTAGCGATAGCTACTTAATGTACTATCTAGCACCATTACCTGAAGAATTGATCGCCGAACTTAATCAGATCCTTCTTAAAAACCGCTACTCACTAGCTATTTTAACTTCACAGTTTTGGCTTGATGTACAGAAAGCCCAAAAGCAAGGTTTACAAGTTGCTTTTATCTCGTCTAAGTCACCATCAACCGCTTCAGGTGTATACTTTAACTCCTTAGGGTTGATCGGTTTGCATATTTTTTCAGAGCCGGGCACTCTGCCTCATGAACTTAGACATCATGAACAATACAAATATATCAGACTTAACTACAGCCCGAAGTATTTAGAGCTTTCTTGTCTGCGACAAATGAGCCGTGCATTCGGTGAAATTGATGCGACAACTTTTGAACTTCATCTTTATAATGGTATTGAAACAGAGTTTAATGAACTTATCTCTGGCGGAAAACCTGGATCACTTCACTTAAGATTTCCACAAGTTAATTTATTAGATATCAATCTTAACTATCCGCTGACAATGAGCCAGATGATTAAATCTTCTGTGGTCTGCCCGCCTGAGGTGACAAAACCTATGGAAGATCTGACGGCGTATTTTTCACAGAAAGTAGATGCTCTGAATTCTTTAATGCGTGAAATTCGCCTTCAGACCATTCAGCTTCGCACAACTCAGCAAAAACTCTATGAAGATGATTGCGATGTACAAAACGCTCCTAATTGCGAAAAGCTGACAGAGTCTTTTAATACAACCCAAGAAAAACTTGTTACAGCCCAAGAAAATTTTAGAGTCAATTTAGCTCAAGAAGCTTCTGATCGTAGTAAAAAACTCAGCGCAACTTTAGCTCAAATGCCAAGTTTAGTTAGAAAAGATCTTTGTAAAGGGGCGATTGGCGTTCACTTTTACATGAATTGCGAATCAAAAAAATAAAGGAAAATATTATGCGCACGATTCATCATTTAATGACCACTGCTTTATTACTAACGGTTACAGTTTCACAAGGCGCTGAATTTTACCCGACAACACCGGCGCGTACTTTTGGTTCTAACCAAGACACGGGCTCATGCCAATCTGAATCCTATGTGACTTCTCTTGAACACAAATTAGCTGAACGCGGAGCTAACTTTAAAATTTCTTTGCAACATGCTCATGCAGCGATCTGGCGCGGTAAAGATCTAACAAACCGTAATGATGTTGGTCTTATTCTTACGGCCACATCAAACCAAATCACCGGGCAATACGGAACCATTGTTCCTGATTACGTACTTCCAGAAGATCTTTCTGGTGTGGATTTTTCTAAACTAGGAACTGAAGCCGGTATCGCAGACAATGCCCCCGTGGCAGGAAATGAAAAATATTTTCGTCCAAAAATTGAAGACATGGGAATTTACGACGGAACTTTTCCGCCGAATCCAGGTGTGTTTTCTGAAGCTTTTTTTACTTTTTCACCGGGTTATTCAAACACCGTGGGTGCCGACAAATTCTTTTCACTTGTAAAAAGTGGCGCCGCTATAACTCTTTCTTTCGATGCGCTTTTTCTTAATTATTTTGATCCTTATACAGGATTATTAGCAGAAGCCTATGCCACTGATGCAAGTTTTTTAAAAGAGACTAATCACTCTGTGGCGACTGTTGGTTATGATGATGCTTTAGATGGAGTCATTCTTCGCAACACGTGGAATAGCGATTTCGCTATTCGCCGTAACGATCCAAAATATGGAACTACAGAAAACGATGAATTACTTAAAAAATTTCGCCATAAAATTTCAGCGCGTAATCTTCCGGGCTACTATCTGTTTCCCAATCAGTTTATTCGTGATTTAGCAAGCCATGGTGTTGGCGGTTTTAGACAGCTGAATCTTGATTATGGTGGGTTTGCCAATAGCTATCAGCAAAATTCTAGTAAGTTTGAAGTAATCAACACGTTTTATACCTGCAATCCAGATTTAGTAAAAATGTATTTAGACGACCTAAAAAATAAGTTCTCTATTTATGAAGATCAAACAAAACCTAACGCTGATCGCATGAAAGCCCTTCAGTACATTAAATCGATTATTCAAAAACAGATTTCTAAAATGGGTCCTCTTCTTTATTACGGCAAACAAACCCGTAAAGTTGACGGAACAATTGATCGCGTCAAAGAGTTTCATGAAGGTAAATTTGCCAATTACTACTGTGGAACTGCCGACGATCCCAAAGAGGTTTTCTGGCCGGCTTTTAGTTCAAACACGACGGGGTCGTTAGAAAAACTAGTAAATTTTGAACGTAAACTTACAAAAGATCGCACTGACTTAGCAACTTGGATGGAATTTTTTAAATATTTAACTTCGGAGGTAAATTAATATGAAAAAACTAAACCTATCACTTTATATCGGTTCTTTACTTGTGGGCTGTTTTTCTCAAGCCGCCATTATTAGAAATTCGCCAGACAATGAAGCCCGCCTTGGTAGCGGCATCAAAGTGGCCACTGAACAACTTTACCCAAGTTGCATCAATAGCTTTTCACCTAAAGATGTTGTTTCAGAAGATGGAAGATCAGATGACCACAACCCCGCAGGCACACTGCGCCTTGAAGTAACATCTGAAGTGATCCGCAGCTATCAAAAACTTGATGAGTATTTAAATGAAAGTATTTCAGCTGATGTTCAGTACATGGCTTATTCAGGATCAGCTCAATATAACCACGAAAAACAAACAAGTCTTAGCAGTGACCAAATTACTGTAGGTATTCGTGCTAAAGCTGATTTTGGCCGTTGGTACTTAAAAAATCCAGAGATCAGAAATGATCTTCTAAGTTTAAGTAAAAGCAACACGCAAAAATTTTATCAAACATGTGGAACTGAATTTGTAAATGGCTACCGTCTTGGTCAGGGGCTTAACATTGTCTTACGCACTTTAGAAGCAAGCTCATACTCGTATGAAAAAATTCAGGCCGGTGCTACAGCCTCGGCTAAATTTGGATCTGGTGGCGGCTCAGTGCAAGCTGCTTTTTTAAATGTAGCTAGCAGTCTTTTAAAATTTAGCTCTCTTGAAGTGCGTATCATTGGCTACGGCACTGGGGGCTTAGCGACAACAGCACAAATCATTAAAACGCCAAAAGATGTTGATAAAATCGTTGAGATTATTTCAGATATGCTTAACCAAATGGACTCAAAACAGTCTGTAATTACTGAGTACTTAACATCACCGTACCCAATTCAATACCAGCCTTACATGGCCATCGCCGGCGAGGCACAAAAAACTACACTGAATGATCTGTATGGGGCTTTTAGAAAAGTTGATTCAGATTTAAGCCGTATGCGCCAGTACGTGGGGCAAAACCTTGTCAGCGACACTGAGAACCTTTGCGATATTCAAGAAATTAAAGACGGCAAAGAAATGTCTTGTGAGCAGTACGCAGAATATGTGGGCTTTCAAACCAGATCTTTAGATAAAGCCCGAAATGAGCTTGTGGTAGGTATTCAAAAATGTGCGAATGGAAATGGTATTGAGGGTTGTAGTTTAACAGATCTGAAAGTTCATCTTGAGCTAGCTGATCAAATTAGATTGTGGCCCAAACAATACCGTCACAAACTTCGTGTTCTTAAGTATGTGGCTGAAATCAAAGCCCAGTTAGAAAAAGAAAAACAAGAGGGACAAAATGACAAACATTAAACCTATGTTCTTTTTAGCAATCACTTGTTTACTTTTATTGTTAACAGCTACCGAGGCACAGGCTTCGAAAATGAACTCAGCGAAAAAACCAACAGTGAACGAAGCCCAAAACTTCTGTAGCAAAAAACGTTTAAAGATTTCTGGTAAAAAAGAAACTTACGAAGAATGTCTTCTTCGTCTTCAAAGTCTTTAACTTTTTAGAATCTACAATTGATATTTTTCACGAATTTTTTGAGCGCGATCATGAACAGATGGAACCGGAAAGCTTTCAGCCTGTTTCAGGGTCGCCAAGACTCCGGCACGCATTGCAGGATCAGTTAACAAAGCAGGATTAGATTCTAACTGCTTGTCTAACTGGTAAAGAACCACTAACTGCGGATAATTCATTGTTGTTTGATCAATACCTGAATTATGTGGATTATCATCACGCGAAGTCACGGCACAGTTTTCTAAACTTAAACACGGCGGTTCTTGATAAACTTTCTGTAAAAAGTCGAGATCACTGCCCGATTTTAATTCTTTTGAAATTAAAAAAACTATAAAGCCACGACCATTGCGGTCTTCCATTTTTAACGAATTGTATTTATCTGATAAAGCTTTACGAAAATTAGCACTTAAGTTGACTAGGTCTTTTACGCGCGGATCACTGTCGTTTTTAGATTTTAAAATTTCTTCTAAATTAGCCCATAGTTTTTTTTCGGGCTCAGATAAAGCATCTACTGAAACTGGTTCAGGGCTAGTTGCGGTTTCT
>CAMLRE010000148.1 GCA_946482355.1 uncultured Bdellovibrio sp. | reverse complement strand
CTAGAAGGCTATAAAATGTTTACGAACCTGTTAAAATTTAGCTCCGAAACCCACCATAAATGCGCTGTGATCGATTACAGGAACCGTATCAGACTTATTAAGGGAGTAATGGTATTCGTACGCTAGAGGCATAAAGAAACGGTTATTAAAAGCGAAATCAAGGCCGGCACTGCCTACGATGGCATTGGCCACTTTAATGTCTTCTTGGCGTAAGGCCGTGGTTTCTTTAGAGGTCGGGGATTTGAAAACCATTCCGCCGGCAGCCCATAATGTTAAACGGCTTACATTTAAATCAAAGCGTAAATGGCCACCAAGGGTCAGGTAATTGATATTCGCCATACAATCTGACGACGTTTTTCCGGCGCAGACATTGTTATCGATAGATCTTCCGTAAACGCTCAGTTTTTCGTGGCCTACAACACCACGTAAAGTAACACCCCAATGAGACGGGTAATCAAAAGCTAAAGCAAAGCCAGATCCAGAACCTGACATCGGAACAGTTTCCCACTCTTGAAAGGGCAATGTGTCGTCGGCTTGTTTGGCCGAGATTTTATCTGTCGCAAAAACTCCTAATAAAGACACCTTTAACATATCACGACGAAAAACAATCGTGTCTTCACCGGCTAAGCGCATACGATCGCGGCGCTGTTCGGATGTTTCGTAAATTTCTTCATCTTCAGGATATTCAGCTTCAGCCTTTGTGGGTTTAGCTGTTTCTTTAGCCGCGGCTTTAGCTTGTTCCACGGCTGAAGGTTCGGCCGCTTTACGGGCCACTTTTTTTCCGATCACGAATTTACCGTCAGAAATAATAGCGACCGCTTGTTTTTGGCGAACCTGTAAAACTTTGGCAGAGCCTGCGATCTCGGGGCCGTTGGGTGTTTTATCAATTGAAATGACGACATCACCTTCAAAAAGTTTTTCACCTTCAAGGTCGATTAAAACTTTTTTGCCATTAATGTCTTTCACCTTATAGGCCTCAGCCGATAGGGTTGTAAAAGCAATCACCAATGTTAAGAAAAATTTTTTATTCAAAAGTAACGTCATACAAACAGTATGTGCCTTTTAAATCAGTTGATTCGTAAAAAGAATTTTGCTGGATTTTATGTTCCCATAAAAATTCATCGTCAAGAGTTGTAATTAGGCGGCTTTGTGAAGCTTCAGAAGCCAGCGATTGGCCAGAGCACGTCGTTTTTTGTAAGCTTTTGATTTTAAAAGTGGGAGCTTCAGATTCAAAGTTGTTACGATCGGCTGATTTATAAATCGAGCACGACATGACCGAGCCAGCTGTAGCGATAAGAAATAAAAATAAAAAAAGCCTTTTCATTTTTTCCACACATTCAGTCTGAGCGTGTTTTTCAAAAAAGAAAAGGCTTTTAACAGTAAATATCAGTGATTTTAATTAGTACGAGGCGCAAGGGTTAGGCCCTACTAAATGTAGGCCTAAGCCGCAGCAACGAAGTAATAATTAAAATGGGATGTCTTCTGATTGGTTGAAGCTAGGTTCCGGGCCGAAATCTTGGAAATTGAAATCTCCGCCACCTTGGTTCATAGAAGAATCGTTTTGGTAATTGTTATTACCAGCGCCAGCTCCAGTTGAAGCTCCACCTAAAAACTGAACAGTTGAAGCTACGATATCTGTAGCGTATTTTTTCTGTCCGTTGTCTTCCCATGAACGAGTTTGCAGTTTACCTTCTACGTAAACCATGCGTCCTTTTGCTAAATACTTACCGCAAAGTTCGGCTAATTTACCCCATACCGTAATACGGTGCCATTCAGTGCGCTCTTGCTTGTTACCAGTTTTATCTGTCCAAGATTCGCTTGTAGCAACGTTAAGACGAGTCACTGTAGAGCCTTGGCCCACAGCTTTCATTTCAGGGTCTTGACCTAAACGGCCAACAATAATTACTTTGTTAATTCCAGACATATGCCCTCCTTCTTCTTTGTCCTTTGGGCGTGAATTTGAGTCAACTAAATAGAACAAGAGGCGCACCAGCACGAGATGTTGTTAAATTGCTTAGCGCTGATGCAGTCATGCGTAATCCGGATTTTGCTGTTTGATTTTACAGCAAAGAGTTTAAAAAGTTCCTAGTTTTGCTGAGCTGTTGGCTGAATATGATTAACTAAACTGCATTGGCCAACGGCTGTGCGACCTGTAGCTTCATCAACAATGTTCAGCTTTGTGCGCGCATATAAAACACCCATTTTAACTTCTTGCCATACATAATAAATTCTATCTGGTGAAGTTGTAAGCTCTACGAAATCTGTATTTTCGGCATGACTTGAAAGTCGTTGTTTTCCCGGTGGAACGACTATGCGCATATAAGAACCACCATTCGTCGCTCCGATGAGTTGATCATTAACCCCAATATCCATTTTTACAAGAGCACCCATATACTCATTACGATAAACGTAAATCACTGATTTATCTTTTTCTGATTGAAATTGTTTTGCCTGACTGTCTTGCGTTGGATCGGCTTTCGGAATTGAAGCGCAGCCAGTGAAAGATAACGAAGCTGCAAGAAATGCGATAGAAAATAATTTAGTCATGATGTTTCTCCTTGAAGTAAAAATATCACATCAAGGAAAAACAAAACTTGCAAATAAAAATTAATTTAGTGGAAGCATTGATGGTGGAAGATCCGTGCTTGAAGCCTGAAGCTTTAGACGGTAACGGCTTGAGCCTTTTTCTTCTTTTTTAAACTGATCAATTAGCGTTAAGAAAAAACCGGCTTTTTGCACGAACGCAGGTTTCGCGATCAGATCTACATTGAAATTGTAACCACCAATCATCGGGCGCGCTTGGCCACCGATATTTTGAATGGTGATCGCGATATCACCTTTGATTGTTCCCGATAATTCGTCAGACGGGTTTCCTAATTTAGCGTTTTCGATAATTAATTTTCCGTTAGAAAATTTACCTTTTACATCTACTTGTTTGAATTTGATTTCAGGCAAAGTTACTGCACCAAAATTTGGAGTATTTAAAGATGTTGAAGGCATTTCAAAGTTATCAATCACAACCGATACTTCGCCATCGGGTTGTTCTTTAAACGACATATCAGCCGTTAGATTCGCGGTAATATTTGTTGAACCAGAAAGCGGAATCGAAAGTTTCATTGTATCGCGAAGATTCTTTAACGAGATATTTTCTGTCGCTACTTCAAGATTTGCTTTTAAAGCCCCTGATTCCAGAGTTTCAAGGGGAGTTAGTTTAATCTGTGCATTTCCACCGAAGATACCTTCAGCGACTAATTTTCCGCCCGGTTGGCGTTTAAATAAAGCGGCGAGTGAAGGCGACGCTGAAATTGAATTTACATTTAAGCCATCAATCGTTGATGTTTCAACTAACACTCCATCAAGGCTAATCGCGGCCGTAGCCGGATTGATGTGCATGTCTTCAAATTGCAGATACACCGCATTTTGAGTCAGGCGTGAAACCTGGCCTGAAATAAAATCATTTAAATCTTTAAACGGAAATAAAATAAATAAAAACACTAAAGTAAAAACTAAGGTGAACAGAATTTTAAATTTCTGCGACCAGATAAAGCGAAATGTTTTAATGATTAAATCCATCATTATTCTTCACCTTCGCTAGCTTTTTTCTTTTTAGGGTTAACTGGTTCCGGAGCCGGCTCTGGAAGAGGTTCTGGAACTTTTAAAGCGTAAAGTTTGTAAGTTACATCGAAATAACCGGCAAGTTCAGCGTTAGCCTGCATGAACATATCTTTTACTTTTACCGCTTGCGAAATATTTGCTAGCTGCGCACCGATATCTACGATCTGACGTAAATTAAGTTTAGCTAATTTAACTTCAACCACCGCTTGTTGTAAGTTGGCAGGAATTAAGCGGCCTTCAGCCTGTGTTGTGTTTACTGAAACAATTTGTTCCGGAATTAATTTTGAACTTTGCAGCGAATTTTGAACTGTCGAGATTAATTCGCCGGCCTGCGGGGCCGGAGCCATCTGCAGGCCACCAGAAGATTCACGGTAAGTTTTAAATAAATCACGAATTAAAGTTCTTTTTTCTTCAAATTGAGCCAGCAATTCACTTGAAAGTTGTAATTGGCTAATCGGTGAATAGAACACAATACCGGCAAGCACAACAGCGGTTACAACCTGGGCTATTTTTTGTCCTGAGGGGCTTAAGTTTTGGTATTTATCATTTAGCTGATTGTAAGCTTCTGATTCCTGGATACGTTCCCAAGTTGTCTGAAGTGAGGTCTTAAGTTGATCTTTTAATTCATCTAAACGACTCATTTAAGTAATCCTCGGTCAGTTTTTAAACTTAAAGAAAAAGCTACGCGGTTAGGCTGGCTTGGTAATGTCGGAGTTTCTTCTAAAACTTTTTTATTTAAAGCCATTGTGCTTAAACGCTGGTTTAACAATGTCACTTCACGCGGAGAATTGGCATAGCCCACGATTTTTACATTATCATCGCTGATTTGTAATTGCGTGATATCAATTTTACTTTGTGACTTATCAGGCGACACTTCGCTGATTTTTTTTAAAACATCTAACGCTGAATTCATGCTGGCCACTTGGCTTAACAATTTAAATTCTTGCGCACGTTTTTTGTTTTCGCTGATGTATTTTTTTACACCTTTTTCATTCGCTTGTTTGCGCGGAAGACGGGCTACGTTTTTAGCTTGTGTTGAAAGTGCTTCGTCACCTTTTTCAGCTAATGTCGTTGTCATTGATTCGCGAAAGCTTCCCCAGATAAAGAAAACGATCACAGCCGCAGCGGCTGTTTTTACGATTAAGCCCCAGTCTGTCCAAAATTGTTTAAGGCGGTTGTTTTCAGCAACAAATTCGCCTTTCATAAATTGAAGAGCAGGGTTTTTCGGTTTTTTAAAAGCTTCAATCGCAATACCCACCGCTGTGGCAAAACGTGATTTCACCGCTTCGATAGGAATATTGTTCGTTTGAATTGTGCCTTGATCGATTAAATGATCTAAGACAGAAACCGGGTTACAAGCCACTTCTAAATGCTGAGTTAAAAAAGAACCCACATTCGGAAGAAGTGATAAACCACCAGTTAAATAAACATTTTTAATTTCACCGTGAAATTCACTTTGAAGTTCTAAAAACGACATTTGTAAATCACGCACTAAATCGCGCATGCTTTTTTCAATCGTTGAAGCGGTGTTGGCTGTTTCAAAATCCTGGTTTGATTTAGAAAGTAATAATGCCGCTTCGTTTTGTAACATACGTTGGGCATCAAGGTACGGAAGTTGAAACTTACGCACGAACTCTTGAATGATATAATCAGAACCCCACATTAAGCTTCGAACAAAAACTAAACGGCCTTCGATCTGCGCTAAGAGTAAAGTTTTCTTGTGACCGATGTTTAAAGTTACTGTAATTGGGCTTCCAAGTTTTGTTCCATCTTCAGTTGTTTCAACAGCAGGAACATCTTCGTCAGGATTAAAACTTAAAGGGCCTTGGGCTGTCGGGTACTGCGGAGGAGCTTGATCCCAAGCTTCTAAAAGATTTGCAAATGCGATACCGTCTACAGTTAAAGTGTAAGGCTCAACACCGAAATCTTTAGCTAAGCTTAAAGATTTTTCGATATGAGTTTTTGGGGCTGCTACCGCTAGAACATGAGCCGCCAAGCCTTCTGTTAAAATTGTTTTTGCATCAAATAAACAAAGATCCGGATCAAATGGAATATCTTCTTCCATTTCAAACGATAAACTTTTTAAAATTTTTAAACGATCAGAAAACGGGAATTGTTTTTTTCTAACAGTGACTTTGTCTTGTTTAAGAGCCATCACAACACGGGCAGAGCCGAAATCTAATTTCGGTGCGATCGAGCGAACGTATTCAATGGCTTCAATTTCACGATCGTGAGCTGTAACTTGTTGAGAAAGTTTTTTTTCGTAAACGGCTGTTACGTAAACAGATTTTTTATTTTGAACAACTTCGGCAATCTTGATTGAATCTTCG
>CAMLRE010000147.1 GCA_946482355.1 uncultured Bdellovibrio sp. | reverse complement strand
ATAGCTTAATCATTTCATCCATCGAGAAAATTTCTTTTCCTTCTGGGTGAGACCAACCAAGTAAGGCCATAAAATTATTTAAAGCTTCTGGTAAATAACCGTCTTTCATAAACTGGTCGCAAGCTACCGCACCTTTACGTTTAGAAAGTTTTTGACGGTCATCATCTAACACTAATGAAATATGACCAAACTGCGGTGTTGGCCAGTTCATACCTTCGTAGATCATGAGTTGTCTTAAAGTATTTGGTAAATGCTCTTCGGCACGTAACACGTGCGAAATTTTCATCATGTAGTCATCAACCACACAACAGAAGTTATAAACAGGCATACCGTCTGAACGAAGTAATACGAAATCACCAACCATATCTGATGGAAAGCGAACTTCGCCGCGGATAAGGTCATGAAGTAAATAGTCTTTGCGTAAATGTTTTGTTCTAAAACGAACGACAGCCGTTTTACCTCTTGCCAGTTCAGCTTTGGCTTGATCTAAAGTCCAAGTCTCGTAAGGTGATTCAACGTGAGCATTTTGATTAATCGCTTTTACGCGCGCACGTTCCGCTTCCAGCTCTTCATCTGTCATAAAGCAGTAATAAGCCTTACCGTTAGCAATTAACTCGTCAGCAACTTTTTTATAAATCGCTAAACGATCCGACTGGCGGTATGGTCCATACGGGCCCATATCTTTTAACGTAACTGGGTCAACGCCTTCATCCCAGTTAAGGCCAAGCCAAACCATATCTTGAATCATCATTTTTAAAGACTCTTCTGTTGAACGAGCTTGGTCAGTATCTTCGATACGTAAGATAAATTTACCGTTATTGTGTTTTGCAAATAAAAGATTAAATAACGCTGAACGAGCGCCACCCACGTGAAGATAGCCTGTTGGGCTTGGGGCAAAGCGCGTACGAACTTCAGTAAAACCAGGATTCAAAGTAACTGTTGCATTAACGACTGACATTAGGGTCTCCAAAAACGAATAAAGCCTAAGTGTTTAACTTAGGCTTTATATTCTGTCTTAGAATTTATATCGAGTAAATGATTACTACTTCGAGTCCAAGATTGTACGCACTTCTTGGTCTTGGTTCATCACGTCTTTAACGTCAGCAGCTAAATTAAGCTCTTTTAAAAGGTAGCTTTTCGCTTTTTCTAACATTTTCTTTTCGCCAAAGCTTAATTCTTTGTCGACTTTTAATAAGTATAAATCACGTAACACGGCAGCGATCTCAAAAACTGAGCCTGTATTGATTTTATCCGTGTATTCACGGTAACGACGGTTCCATGTTTGCGTGTCGATTTTAACGTTTTTATCTTTAAGGATATCAACGACTTTGAACGCTTCTTCTTTCGAAATTAGAGCTCTAAGACCAACAGATTTGATATTAGCCGCAGGGATCATAACTTTCATACCGGTCTCTAAAATGATAACCGAAAAGAACTCATGCTTAGCGCCTAAGATCTCTTTAGTTTCGATCTTATCAATCCTACCGACTCCGTAGCCGGGGTATACCGCATGGTCTCCAACTTTAAACTGTGACATCGATCCACCTCATAACACATCTTGAGCAAAAAACCCACTCATGACGTCTAGATGTTCTAACACTTTTGACACCTCCCATCAATGAAATGATCAAAAAACGACCAAGAAAGTTAAGGGGTGTAAAAACTACCTTGAACTTTCGACTACTCTTTTTACGAAGTAACCATCTACGTCACAGTTTTATCACTCTGTAAATGGGGCATCTCGGGTCTTGTGGGCCTAGCTAAACAGGCCTACGATTTTTAGTGGTTTTTTAAGCTTAAACTCGTGTCTTAGGGGCACGCGAAAGGAATGTTATGAACTTCAGAAAATTGACCTCTGAAATGATCGGAACCGCATGGTTAGTCTTGGGTGGTTGTGGGTCCGCAGTGATCGCAGCAGCTTTTCCTAATGTAGGAATCGGGCTTTTAGGTGTGGCCTTTGCCTTTGGACTTACTGTTTTAACAATGGCTTATTCGATTGGAGCTATTTCGGGCTGCCATCTAAACCCAGCTGTCACCATAGGGCTTGCAGCCGCAGGCAGACACCCTAAAGCCGAAGTTCTACCCTACATTGTCGCGCAACTCATCGGTGGAGTCATCGGCGCTGGAATTTTATATTTAATCGCCTCAGGAAAACCTGGTTTTGATGTGGTCGCTTCGGGCTTTGCAGCTAACGGCTACGCAGAACATTCGCCCGGTGGCTATTCGATGATGTCAGGTTTTATTACTGAGTTAATTGCGACAGCGTTTTTTCTTTTTATCATCTTAAGCAGCACAGATAAAAAAGCACCTGCAGGCTTTGCACCACTTTCGATTGGTTTAGCCTTAACCTTGATTCACTTGTTAACGATTCCGGTGACGAACACTTCAGTCAATCCGGCGCGAAGCCTGGGTCCTGCGCTGTTTGTCGGAGGATGGGCTATACAGCAAGTGTGGTTGTTTTTTGTAGCTCCGATTTTAGGAGGCGTCTTAGGTGCTATCGCTTATGGTGTAACCGTGAAAGATAAAGAACCTGAAAGTAAGTTATTTAAAAAGCCAGCTGAAGCTGCGACTTAAAATTAGCTATCCTACGCCCGCAAGTGCTTGCGGGCCGTAGCTTTTAAGCAGCTCTTCGCGCACAAGTTTATTTTCAAGCTTTTGTAATTTAGGATCACTCGCTAACAGCTCAAAAGCCGCATCACGAGCTTGTTTTAAGATTGCAAAGTCGCGAACTAAGTTTGCGATTTTAAAACCCGGAAGACCTGATTGGCGCGCGCCCATAAATTCACCCGGGCCACGAATTTCTAAATCGTATTCGGCGATTTTAAAACCGTCGTTAGTTTTTTCCATAAATGTTACGCGGTCTCTGGTTTCTTCACTAACCGCATAACCCATAATCATTACGCAAAATGATTTATATTCACCACGACCTACGCGACCACGCAACTGATGGAGCTGCGAAAGACCAAATCTTTCGGCGTGTTCGATAATCATTAAATTCGCGTTGGCTACATCGACACCAACTTCGATCACCGTGGTTGAAACAAGCACATCGATTTCATGATTACGAAACTGAGTCATGATTTCGTCTTTTTCAACGGGTTTCATTTTACCATGAAGTAAGCCAAATCTGATTTTTGGAAACTGGTGTTTTAGTTTTTCAAATTCTTCAGTGGCGTTTTTAAGATCGATTTTTTCACTCTCTTCAACAAGAGGGTAAACCACATAACACTGACGGCCTTTTTCGATTTGTTCGGCCATAAAACTCATAGCATTTGAGCGTTTTGCTTCAGTCACCACACGTGTTTGAATCGGCGAACGCCCGGCTGGCATTTCATCAATGATAGACACATCTAAATCACCGTACACAGTCATCGCCAATGTTCTTGGAATCGGAGTTGCCGTCATTACTAAAAAGTGTGGCGACTGGCCTTTTGATTTTAAATAACCACGTTGAGCCACGCCAAATCTATGCTGTTCATCAATAATGACCAAGGCTAAATTTTTAAATTGAACCCAGTCTTCAATCAGCGCATGCGTTCCGATTAAAAAATGAATTTCACCGGCGATCAGTTTTTCTAAAAGTTCTTTACGCTCTTTAGTTTTGGTTTTTCCAGTAAGAAGCCCTAATTTTAAACCTAACGGCTCTAAACGTTTAACAGCATTATTATAATGCTGCTCTGCTAAGATTTCTGTAGGGGCCATCATACAAGTTTGATAGCCAGATTCAAAAGCGTAAAGAGCCGCCATGAAACTGACCATGGTTTTACCAGCACCCACATCACCTTGAACTAAGCGGTTCATGGGTTTACCTGATTGCATATCTTTTTTAACTTCTTCAAAAGCTTTTCTTTGAGCGCCCGTTAAAGCAAAAGGCAATGATTCGATTAATTTTAAATTCATGGTGTCTTTATTTTGAACGGCAACACCTTTTTCATTTTTAAGACCCATTTTTTTCGAAGCTAAATATAACTCTAACCAGAAAAATTCTTCGAAAATAATTCGTTCGTGCGCCTTTGAAGTTAACGTTGTTAAACCTTCTGCATTTTCGATTTCAGGAAAATGAATTTCTTTTAACGCCTGCTTGCGGGAGATTAATTTATTTTTTTGCATGAGGCTTGGCGGAAGAATTTCTGTCGGCCAATCTTTTAATTGCAGGTAAGCAGACTGAATCATCTTCTGCATTTTGACAGAACTAAAACCTTCGATTTCAACGTAAATCGGAAGTAACTGATCCACATTTTCTTCATCAGGCACAACATCTTTAATATCGGGATGATGAAATTCTAATTTGCCGCGATAATTTGTAACTTTTCCGATAATACGAACTTCGGTGCCCGTTTTAAATCTTTCAAAATAACCTTTATAAGGTGTACGAAAAAACTTACAGCGAATTTGCCCAGATCCATCGCGGATAAGCACGTCATAAATTTTTCTAGACGATCTTCCCATGGCGTAAGAGCTTACACTCATCACCGTCGCTTTTAATGATACCAATTCATTCTCTTTAAGTGATGCAATATTCCTAGCCGCACGTCTGTCTTCAAACGCGCGAGGGTAATTTTCTAAGAGGTCTTTGATGGTTTTTATCCCATTTCGAGACATAAGGGCGCCAAGTTTTGGTCCTACCCCTTTTAAAAACTGAATGTCGGTCTCGAAACTTATAGGCATGAATATATCGTATTTAAGAATGAGAAATAGTCAAAGTTTCCTTACATTTTTTCCGATATGTATTC
Source organism: uncultured Bdellovibrio sp. (assembly GCA_946482355.1). The sequence goes on along the minus strand of CAMLRE010000147.1, from coordinate 1,298 downwards.
TATGAGCACCAAAGGTTATTTCAGAATTCGTTTAAGCACAATCCGTCCTTCCGAGGACATTCCATTTGCTATTTACATCTACATCGACGGTAAAATGGTCGAATATGTTCGCTTAGGTGATAAATTAGCGGCAGAAAAAATTGTAAGTCTGCATGGCCGCGATACCGGTGAATCATTTTTTGTTGAGGAAGTTAACAAACCGCTTTACCGCGATTACGTTAAAGACTCGATGAACTCATCTAAAATTAACAATGATCAAAAAGCCACAATCTTACGTGAAAGTTCAATTGCGATCTTAGAAGATCTTTTTGAAGCTCCGGATGTGGGCCAAGCGATCGAAGAAACTAAACCGATCGTCAAAGATCTTTTAGAGTTTATGGAAAACGCGCCTGAATCAGTGGGCGGATTAATTTCTTTATCAGGACATGATTTTTACACTTACAATCACTCTTTTGACGTGAGCATTTATTCTTTAGGTTTAGGTTCAGCATTGGGCTTTGATAAAAAGACGATGGAAGAATTAGGCTTAGGCTCATTATTTCATGATGTAGGTAAGCGTATGGTGGCCTTAGATATTTTATGTAAACGTGGGCCATTAGATGATTCTGAATGGGTGCAAATGAAAATGCATCCGCAGTTCGGTCTTAAAATTTTAAATGAATCTCCAAATATCACAGACGGCATTAAAGCCGCTTGTTATGAGCACCACGAATCGTGGAAAGGTGGCGGTTACCCGCAAGACCTTTCAGGACAAGAGATTCACCCGTTTGCCCGTATCGTGGCCTTAACAGACACCTACGATGCCATGACTACTCAACGTTCTTACAACGTGCCTATGCGCCCTGTTGAAGCTTTGAACATGATGAAAGAAAAGCTCACGCATAAGTTCGACCCAGAAATGTTAAAAGCCATGTATTCCGTCTTATTCAAAATGGACGGCGCCGCTTAATAAAGGTAGGCCGTACCTTTTTGGGGAGCGGCGTGCCACGATTCTTGCCCCGGACATTCCGTAATAATTGACACTTTTGCGAAGCCTTTCTAGCGTTAGAGCTATCAAGGAGTATTTCGCTATGAAAACTATCGTTGCACTAGTTGCTACTATTTTATCTTTATCGGCTTTCGCTCAAACTCACCGTCCGACACCTCAACCACAACCTTTAATTCTTGGCGAATGGACATCAGATAATCCGCTTTACAACGGCAACGTTTGGATTTGGACTCGTTTTAATTTTACTGAACAAGATATGACTTTACACGAGACATGCGAATTCAAAGGTCAAAACGTAAATCTTACTGTG
>CAMLRE010000146.1 GCA_946482355.1 uncultured Bdellovibrio sp. | reverse complement strand
TCGTAATCGCATTCGTGTGATCGATGCCAGCAACAAAGTGCAATCATTATTTGGTCAATCGATGGCCTATGGTGACGGATCAAAAGCGACCTCAGCACGTTTAGGCCGCGTCTTGTGGATGGATCGCGCCAATGATGGTCGTATTATCGTGGTTGATAATAATGAATTTCGTATTCGTGAATTCACAGCCGGAGGTAACATAAGTCTTGTGGCTGGTAACGGGTCAGATGGCGCACCGGATTCTGTAACACCGGCAGTAAGCCAACCGATCACCGTAAAATATTGGGGAGCTAATTATCCCATGGTGATTGATCCTCCGACCGGAGATATTTTCTTTACAAGAAATGGATCAATTCTTGCGCGCTTAATTCGCTCAACAGGTTTATGGACGGATGTAGCGGGTGGCGGTAGTACGGATTACACCGTGGCCGATGGCACAATCGGAAATCAAGTGGCCATTTCAGGTTATCCGCAAGGCCCAATGGGTTATAACGGAACACAGTTAATGCGTTCGCTGCATCAATGGAACGGCACAACCGAAGTGAATTCAATGATTAAACTTTATAGTGTCGCCGACGGAACACAAACTCACTTAGCCGGACAAACCGGAATAAATGTTGATTCATTAAATAACTGTGCCGCAGGAACACCGATTGCGACATGTAAGGCTCCGACAAGTTTTAATCAGTTCACCAAAGCCCAGTGGGATTCAGCTAACAGCCGTTGGTTGATTAATCATATCGGGAGCAGTTTAATCCGCACAGCGGTTGAAGGCGGAGTGATTGGTGATTTAGTTAATCTTCCTCGGGGGGCCCAATCGTTTTACTATATCGTTCGTACTGGTGTTCCTTTTGTTTATTACTGCTCTGGCGGAAAAGTTTATAAATACAATATGAACACATCCACTGAAACGCAGTTATTCTGGCCAAGTAATACGATCAGTTGTGATGGCTATTCAATGGCCTGGGATTCAGCCCAAAGTGCAATCATTTTTCCGATCCTACAAAATGGTTTAGGTGGCATTGCCCGTATTCTTGACCCGTGATAGATTTTTATTTCTTATCACGAGGTTTTCTTGGTCCGCTCTTTAAAATTCTTTGAACTTTGGGCTTTAAAGTTCATCACGTTTCTTATCGGTTGTGCTTTTTGTTTTTATTTACAATCAAGCTTAAAACTTTCTGCCGTTGTAGCCGCAGCCTTAACAGGTTTTTTGGGAACATTTATTCCTTCATCAAAAAGAATTGATGGCACTCATGTGCATGCACTGATTTACATGGGCGCTTTTGTGGCCATGGGGTCGCGAGTTGTTTCAGCTGACCCTGTGCAAATTTTGATTGTTTCTTTTATCGGAAGTACTTTGTATTTTTTTATTAGCCCATATTTTAAAGGGATCGGTGGAAGACTGGGGTTATTTGCCTTTATTGCTTCGCTTTTAGATTTAGCTTTAAGGTTTTGGTTATGATAATGACAATCAGTCTTTTTTTAGTTTCAATTCTTGGCGCGCAGGCCACATTTCATTTAACACATAAAGCGCGGCTTTCAATTGTGCGTGCCTCAGCAGTTTCAACGTTGGTTTTTTCTTTACTTATCGGGCTTACAAGTATTTCGTTTGTGCCAGCTTTGCAAACGGCTTTCTTTGGTGCCACGTTTGTTGGAATGAGTGATCAGTCCCGTTTAGGATGGAAGCGGGTATTTGCCGCAAGTTTAATTTTTGCTGTTATTTTTATTTTTTTAATTCCGCTGGCTAAAGGCATTGGCGGAGGGCTTGGCGCTGCAGCTTTTGTTTCAAGCGCCATAGCCTACGGGTTAGGAAAAGTAATTAAAAAATATAGACCTTGAACAAAAATCTACTTAAGTAGATCGTTGTTCAACGACTAAGTGTAATCCTTTAACTGAAGTTCCTAATAAGTCTTTGTAAAAGCCTGTGTCTTTTGTCGTCTTTGTTTCAACAATAATTTGGCAGATCAGATTACTTGGGCCTGATCTCCAGGCGTGAAGATCAATGAGCTTAATACCAGCTTCTTTTAATTTCGCATGCACAGTATCAGCATTGATTTCGCTTGGGTGGTAATCAAGAAGTTCTTTCGCCGTTACTTTGCAAAGTGAATAGGCCCATTTTAAAATCACTAATGAACCAACAATACCAATAATTGGATCAAGCCAGATTAAACCAAAATATTTTCCAGCCACTAAAGCTACGATGGCTGCCGCTGAAGTTAAAGCATCCGCCAGAACATGTAACACAGCACTTTGATGGTTGTGATCATGCACATGGTGGTGATGGTGGCCATGATCGTGATGATGATCATGATCGTCGTGATCGTGCTCGTCATGAGCGTGGTCATGATGGTCGTGGCCGTGTGAACCTAACAGAGCAAAACTAGCTAAGTTGACCAGTAAGCCCACAATAGCCACTAAGATCGCTTCATTAAATTCGATAGCCACCGGATTAAAAAATCTTTGCGCTGATTCATAAGCCATCCAAATCGCAATAGCCGCTAAACCAAGAGCGCTCGTATATCCACCTAACGGAAGTAATTTTCCGGTTCCGAAGGTTAATTTTTTCTTTAACGTTCCAGATTTAGCTAAACGATAAACGAAAAATGAAATACTTAATGCTCCGGCGTGCGAAAACATATGGTAACCATCAGCTAACAACGCCATTGAGCCGGTCACATAGCCTGCCGCAATTTCAACAACCATCATCACAGCTGTTAATAAAACAACCCATAGAGTGCGTGTTTCATTTTTTTCAATTTCTTCAAATTCGATTTCAAGTTCTTTAGCTTGATTGCAGTGATGCACGGTACTCATTTCCAAAAGCTCCTCATGATTTCAATAACTTCTTCGCCTCCGGTTGAAGCGTCTTTTTTAGTTTCAGCTTTAACAATATGTTCGCGGATATGGTCTTCAACTAAATCGCCCATCAGTCCATTCACAGCACCTCGGCAAGACGATAAAAGCTGCATCACTTGATAACAGTCTTTTTCTTGTTCGATCGCTTGGCTAAAAGCTTCAAGTTGGCCCTTAAGGCGGTTAACGCGCGCTAAGATCTTCTTTTTTTCACGAATAGTGTGAGCCATAATATACTCCCGAGCCCTCTTAAATATAGGATAGGGGGGTATATTACAAGCTAAAAAACAGCTTAATTTTTAGGATGAGTTTTAAAGCCGTGACTCTTCTTCTTTGACTGGTTCATTTTCGATTTTGTCTCTGTCGATTTTTTCTAAAGCTTTAAAGGCAGGGCCTTCAATGGCGTTTCCGTGGCAGTCAAAACGCGAACCGTGAACCGGGCAGTCCCAGGATTTTTCGGCCTCATTCCACGAAACAACTCCGCCTAGATGAGTACAAACTGCAGAACAGTAGCTGACGGTGCCATCTTTAGCTTTGTAAGCTGCGATTAATTTTCCGTGGTCACGAATGATTATGCCGTGATCGGGTTTAAGCGTGTTTAATTCTGCTTTTGATTCAGGTCGAAACCAATCTTTGTATTGGGTAGCCGCATTGATGTTTTCTTTTAAAAATTCTTTGGTCGCACGTAATGACTTGCGTGACGGGTCGTAAAGTTTTTCCCAGGAATTTTTTCTTTTCATGATTTGATCGGTGATAATCATGGCGCCGATCGTTGTGTGCGTCATGCCGTTTCCAGAATCGCCGGTAATCACATAAACGTTATCGCGATCAGCGGGGTTGTGGCCTAAAAATCCAAGGCTATCAACAGGCTCAAGCACTTGCCCTGACCACTGGTAACGAAGATCTCTTACCATCGGAAGATGTTCTCTGGCCCAGTACTCTAGATTTTTATAACGATCTTCAGGGTAATCATCTTGTCCGGTTTTTCTGTCTTCTCCGCCGACAAGAATGATGTCTTTTCCCTCTCTATCTTTAGCCAAACGAAAATAGTGATAAGGATCAAGGGTATCCCAAAATAAAGCTTTCGGAATACTGCCTGGAGTAATATCAAAACCTAAAACGTAAGTGCGGTAAGCTGCTTGTTTGGTATGAATAGCAAACATGTCATTGATCGGAGCATTGGTTGCAACCACTACAGCATCGCAGTTGATTTTGTGTAAAGCAGTTTTTACGTAAGCGTCTTTTCCACCTTTGACTTCGGTCACATGACTGTGCGTGAAAATCCTAACACCTCCGTCAATTAAAGCTGTAACTAAACCAGATAAATATTTAAGAGGATGAAGCTGCATCTGATTTTGAAAACGCAAAGCTGGGCCTGTATTAAATCCTGCGATGGGCGCACGTTCTAAAATCTGAACTTCTAAACCGGCCCGTCGGGCCGCATCGAGTTCGTTAATAAGAACATCGGGGCGGGGATCATCTTTTGCAAATAAATACCCATCCAGACGTTCTAAATTACAATCGATATTTTCTTTTTTTACGATTCTTTCAACCAGATTAATGGCTGCGGTGTGACTTTCGGCAGCTTTTTTTGCACCGTCTTCACCAAAATATTTTTCAAGGTCAAAGAAACGGTCATCAAGCGCATTCACAAAATGCGCTGTTGTTCGACCGGTCTGTCCGCTGGCCAGTTCAAAACTTTCCAGAAGACAGACTTTTTTTCCTTCTTTCATTAAAAGATACGCTGTGGTTAAACCCGCAATACCACCACCTACGATGCACACTTCGGTTTCTAGGTTATCTTCAAGCGGGGCAAACTTCGGCATTTCAACTGTATCAATCCAAAGTGAAAGACTTTCGCCATTGTATAACATCGGTTTCTCCTTTAAAAAAAAGTAATTAATTAAACTGATTTGCCAAGCCTTCTGCTAATTCATCAGCCATCATCAAAATTTCATTATGAATTTTATCGTAAGCCATAACATCGGCAGACCAATTCGCATTTAAACGGGCTGTGAGTTCTTCGGCTGTGTAATCAAGATGTAATTTCATCATGTGTTTCATTTCGGCTAAACCCCAGTTATCCGGATTAGCTTCGTGAAGAAAAGTAGCGATATCATCTGCATTGGCGTACCAGTCGGCGACCGCGTTCATGTAGTCGGTGTTATTTCCGGCTTTCGCAGCCTGAATAATTTTAACCGCGATTAAATATGTTCAGTTAAAAGCTTAGTTAATTGATTGCCGGCGGCGTTTCCGTAAAAAGGTTTAAAGGCATCACCGATATCTTTTTGATTCTGCAATAAACGACTGGCTGCGGCTGATTGATCCGGAAGATTTGCCAAAGCACTCATGATGTAAACACGTGTCCATGTGATGTGGTCTTCCCATAATTTTCTTAAGTCTGTGCGCAATTGGCATTCATCAATAGCGGGGCCACGTTCAAGAGGGCGCGCAATAGGTGTTAATACCTCACGTGCCGCAAAACCTTGCGCTAATACAGATACAAAAAGTAATGGAACTAAAACTTTTAATAATGACTTCATTGTCGAATTCTCCTTGATTGTTTTTTTGTGTAAGAGGTGAAAAAAACAGGGGCTGCAAACTTTAATCCAAATAAAATAGGGCAGAATGAGACGGGCAATTTGCGACATTTATGTGTGTTCAGCTTTTGCAAATAAAACAGAATTATGAAAAAAATATTTTTTATTCTAATAATTTTATTAGTGAATTTAAAAACTTGGGCTCAACATGAACATCATAGGGCCCAAGAGCCTTCAAACCGCGATGAGCTTTACTGGACGCTTCATGCTAATATCTTTTTAGTACAAAGCTTTCAAGAGGGGCCTCGCGGCGATAATGAATTCTTTGCTCCTAATATGTTTATGGGTGATATCGGAAAAAATGTGACTGAAAATCACTTTTTTAATGCCAATATGATGTTAACCGCTGAACGCTGGACCTACCCCGATGAAGGTGCACCACAACTTTTACAAGTCGGTGAACTTAATGAAGACGATGAACCTTATATCGATCACCAGCATCCACACTCATCACCGATTATGGGGTTAACTTTGAGCGACACAATTAGTTTTAATAAAAATTCTTTGAAAATATTTTTTGCACCACGAGGTGAAGCGACCGAAGGGCCACAGAGCTTTATGCATAGAATAACGGGGCAAATTAATTCTGAACCTCCTTTGGGGCATCATGTAG
>CAMLRE010000145.1 GCA_946482355.1 uncultured Bdellovibrio sp. | reverse complement strand
CCAACCCGCAAAGATGAAAGTTTTGCCGAAGCGCCCTTAACGACTAAAACATGCGGCGAAAAATTTTGGATAGCTTGCTGTAATCCTGTCTCGCTGGATTGAATAGCGACGTCAAAACCAACTTCCATTAAGGTTTTTTCGACATGCGAGGCAAAAATCACTTCTTCACTGACAATAAGCACTCTATCCATAGGTCTATTCTAAAATCCAAGCGATGACGATAGCAAAGAAATTATTTATAGTAGTCTTTAGATGTGGAAATCACGCCGAGTCTTTTTTTATTTACTCTCTGAAATGGTGCCGACCTTTATTCTGGGCGTATTGGTGTTTATTTCTATCCTGTTAATGTTTCAAGCCCTTCGTCTAACCGAATTCGTGTTGGTTCACGGGATTAAATTCTCATTTATTTTAGACATCATGGGTTATATGAGTATTTCATTCTTACCCATGATTTTACCCATGTCGTTACTATTCGCCGTGTTAATGACTTACAATCGTTTATCTCACGATTCAGAAATCATCGCCTTAAAAGGTGCTGGCTATCACGGATCTACGATGTTAATTCCTGCAGTAGTGCTAGCTTTAGTAGTAACTCTGATCTCGGCACAAACCGCTTTCTTTGTGGCCCCTTGGGGAAATCGTCAGTTCGAATTATTAATTACCCACTTAGGAAATACAAAAGCCGCAGCCAGCATTAAAGAAGGAACTTTCTCTGAAGGTTTCTTTGATATGGTGATCTACGCCAACAAAGTAAACTCTGAAGAAGGTTTACTTCAGGATCTTTTTATATACGATGATAAAAACCCGACTTCACCACTTACAATTATCGCTCCACAAGGTCATATTATTCCTGACCTTGATAACCCAGGGCATAGCGTTTTACTTCGTTTGTTTAACGGCCAGATTCACCGCCGCGGCCAAGCGCACACTGTGGTTAACTTTGAATCTTACGACGTTTTATTGAATGACCCGGTGAAGTTCGAAGAACGTAAAAAATCAGCCCCATCGCTTAATTACGGCGAATTACAAAACCGTATTAACGATCCAGAAATCAAACCTAACGAAAAGATCGGTTTTGAGGTTGAGTTTCATAAACGCTTCGCCTTAGCCGCTGCCTGCTTGATTTTCGGGTTAGTGGGTGTTGGTTATGGCGTGGTGAACGAACGCCGTTCAGGAAAGAACTCTGGCTTTGTGGTATCAGTTGGATTCATCGTGGGTTATTTCGTGGTGTATATCGCGTTTGAAGGCCTATCACGCAGCGGAAAACTTCCACCTTATGTTGGGCCATGGATTGCGAACGCAATCTTCGCCGTGGTCTCTGTAAGACAAATTCAAAAGAAATTATCTTAATTACTTCATTGCAACATTTACTGTAATGCTGCTTCTTTTTCTTATTTCTTGATTTAAATTTTTTGGATTTATTTTAGAAGAAAAAACGAGACGATGCAGTAGCATCCTTACTACCAGGGTCATCCGTGACCACATCGCCCCTCCCTTACTCTTATTCTAGATGTATCTTTCTTTTTTTCTCAATAGGTTTTTTTAGATTATTTCACTTTTCTTATAAAAATTGACCTTAGTCACAGGGGTCACTAGACCTAGTGGGAGTGGTCAAGCATTTTTACTAAATACGGCCCATATCTAGTGTTAAACCTCGACCAGACCAAGATTCAGCCTCCCAAAAGTTAAGCAAATCCTTGTTTGTAAGCACATAAAAACATCCTTCTCGCATCAAATGCAGGTTTCCCGAGAAGTCAGACATCTCCGGATGCGCCGGTAAAGTCACCATCATACGCCCATTTTGAAGAGCGTGATGAACAGTTAGAAAACTTCCACTCTTTCTTTCAGCCTGCGCAATCATTGTGACTGAAGATAAATTCGTAATTAAACGATTACGAAAAAAGAAAAAATGTTTTCTGACCTGCTGTTCAATCTCAAACTCAGAGAGAAAACAACCGCCACTTTCTAAAATATATTTTTTAAGTTTGTTTAAATTCTGCGGAAACAAATTCTCAATGCCGCACGGAAGCACCACAATCGTAGGCCTTGATGTTTTAACCGCAACCCAATGTGCGCACTGATCCACACCCATAGCCCCACCGCTGGCAATGGCCACATTGGGCTTAGCTTCTAAAAACGCGGGTATTTCTTGCTGTAACCACCTTTGCGTGAATGAATGCATCTTTCGCGACCCCACAATAGCCAACACCTCATGATGCAGCCACACGGGCTCTCCTAAGTACTCTAAGAAAAGCGGTGGCTCTAACATTTTATAGAAACTTTGCGGATAGGCTTCATGGCCCGGATAAGTGTACTTAATCCCTTTATCACGAAGCGATAAAAGATAACGTTCAGCCAGCAGCAGTTCTTGCGGCAAAAGCTTAGCGGTTAAGTCAGAGGTTATTTCAAGAATAGATTCCGGATTGCGGAATCCTAACGATCTTTGTAAGGCTTTAAATATAACGGCTTTGTTCATGGCTTAAGGTTTTACAAACCCTAAGCCAATGTTTTGTCATAAGAACTATTCAGGAATAATCACGCGGTCGCCGACTTGAACGACGTCATCATTTTTCATAACGTAGCCAATGGCCATTGTGCCTGTGCGTTTTAAAATACGGATTTCACCAACGACTCCGCCTACAGAAGCTGAATAAACTTTTAAATCAGCACCCTCTAAAGCCGGCAATTGGCTCATATTTAAAATCACGTACTGGTGAGCGTAGTAATACTCTTGGGCATTTACATCTACACCTTCAATGATTTGTGAACGCGTATTTGGAATTAGCTCTGTCGGTGGCTTAACGCTTTCTAAATCTTCGCTATTCACCAGCAACACATCCGTGTTCACAGGTTTAATACACTGAGAAATACGAAGCGATTCATCGCTTCCCACCTGAGCCTCACCGATCACACGGTAAATGTACGTTCTTTTTAAGCGACCAAAATTAAAGGTCTCTTGCACAAGCATACTGTATTTACCAGGAACTGCGTTTTTTCCGATTTTTAAAACCGTTGGTACGTATTGATTTTCTTTACACACCAATGAGTTCGCATTTTTTTCTGAAACTTTATATTCAGTTGTAATCGGAGCTGAAGTTAACACAAACGGATTTTCCGGTGCCGGATCAACAATCTCAGGTTTTGGGGTAATCATAATCTCTGTCGACTGTTTAGGTTTAGTCGCTAAAGATCCTTTATACGGAGGAAAACTTGGCGGAATGTTTTGCACATCCATTTTACCTTTTTTTCCTTCTTCGACTAATTTATTAAATTCGGTATTTTGTTTTAACGCAAAATCACGCGGGCGCGGCTCATCCGGATCAATCGGTGCGGCAATTGGCGCTGGTTGACCAACAGATAATGAAGGCGCGGCTCCCGCTTCACCTGGATAGAAAAAAATCTGAGTGCCTGGCGCGATAATATGTGGATTTGTAATGCCATTATTATTTAAGGCCCAAATTTTTGGCCAAAACTGTGGGTCACCAAAAAGCGTGCGGCTGATCGTAAATAACGTATCCCCTTTTTGCACAACGTAGACATTGGCCGCTTTACTTGAAGCCGCTCCCCAAACCTCATCAGACGTGGGATTAATATTATACTTATTATAGATGTCGTTAAATCTTTGCTCTAAGGCTAAATCTGGATCATCAGGATTACGATTCGACATATCTACCGGAGCGCTCGAAGATTTTTTAGCCTTTTTACGTGCTACTTTTTTCTTTGGTTTTGCTTTCGCTTCACCCGAAGCACCGGCTGCGCCATCTTTTTTTGGTTTTGGCTTCGCTGGTTTTTGTTTCAAGATCGACTTGATGTCGTCTAAGACCGGCTCATCATCTTCTTTTAAAGATTCTTTTTTTAACGGCAACGGATCCAAAGAATCAGGGTCCGCTACGAAAGACGAACTTTCTTTATTTAAATCAATATCGTACTTCGGACGATTAGCAGGCATCTCCTGCGCCGGTGGTGGCGGCGGAGTGCTTGGCGCAGCGGGATCTTCTTGCGTAAAAGCTTGAAGTGATACGAATGAAATTGCCGCTGTCGTAACTAAGATGCTTTTTCTAAAGCGACAAATCATTATTTTTTAGCCTTTTGCATATTGTATTTAGATTGTTCTAACAGACCCATCTCTTTATAAAGAGCCGCTTTATCTAAATAAGCTTGGCGCACTTCTTTAGATTTTGGAAATTTCACAATAATCGTATTGTATCTTTTAAGAGCAGTTACGTAATCGCGTTTCCATTTTACATCGCGAGCCATTTCTAAAATTCGAGCAGGTGCTTGTTTACCTGATAAACCTTTTTGCCCAGTTAATTCTTCATAAATAGTTTTTTGAGCTAAGGCAGGATTTGACGCTGGCTGTTTTGTCACTGGTTGATTCTTAATCAGTGTCGGATTCGATTTTTTAGCAGTTGTGTTTGCAGATTTCACACCGTTGCTAGCCGACTTGCTCACAGTCTGACAACTCAAAAATGAAAACGTAACTAAAGTGATAAGAAGTGAAAATCTCATATCGCCCCCTGATATAATTAAACTCAACTCTTTAAGCTAATTCAATGAAAGTTATCCGACTTATCCACATAAAATGTTATTAACTCATGTTTCTAGACTTTGGACTCGTTGATTATCAGCGTTTTCAGCGGATTGCTTATATTTCAATCTCAGATAAGTACATGAAATCTCTTAGTAAATTGAAAATCTTCAAAAAATCTTACAAGTTTTTACAGAAATCTTAAATTCCTGCGTTTTGCTTTTGCATAGAATGCATGAACTTCGTCTATATTTTAATCTATCTATCGCTAATTTCACACACCTTCCGCTTTTCGGTTGTCGATTTTTTCATCGGATTTTTTTCTTTCGCTCATGTAAGTTGCCTTAAGTCAGCTCCAGAAAATGTAAGATCGGTCGAATCCTTACATGCGTTAGTGTGTGGAAAAAATTTTTCTGATGTTGAGCAAACAAATTTACTGATCGCATCAGGTTTAATTCATCTTTTTGTCGTGTCAGGTTCACACCTAAAAATTTTGCACAAAATAGTATTTTATTTATTATGTAACAAATATTTTTCTTTAACAAAATTTTTGCAGCTGATTATTTTCTCACTGCTGTTTTTCTATTGTGCAATTTGCAAATTTAATCCACCGATCTTTCGAAGTTTTATAGCGCTTGTTCTTTTAGCAGTGCTTACAAAATACAAATTACGCTGGCGATCTGAACAGCTGATTTTGATTTCTGGATTGATTTGTTTGGGGCTTTCTCCCCAGTGGATTAATTCCCTGTCGTTTCAAATGAGCTGGATCGCAAGTTTAACTTTAGCAGTGATTAGTTTTTTCTTCGTGAAAAGTTCTGAGCTTTTTAAAAATTCTTTGTTCTATGTAAACTACTTAACGACGTTTAATTTTATCGGTATTCCACAGCCGGTTTCTATTGGAGTATCAACGTTATTTACCAAGTTTTTAGAATTTGTTTTATTTCCGCTCGCTTTAGCAGTTTATCTTTTTCCGTTTTTGGCAAAAATTTTTGACGGTCTTATATTTATATTAAACAGCTTTCTTGCACGCTTAGAACTCACGGTGATTTTCAGACCCTACGAAAACGAAAAGCTGATCTTTTTAAACTGGATTCTTATTTTATCTATTCACTTGTTTTTAAACCGCACAGCGAAAGTAGTTTAAACCATGGCTAAGTATTTATTTCTGTTTTTTGTTTTTCACTCAAGCCTTTGCGCGAATAAGTCATGGTTTTCGTTGATCGTTTTTTGGAACGTTGGCCAAGGGCAATGGATTACCGCGGTAACTCCGGATCAGTGTCTTCACTATGATTTCGGCGGCGAACTTATGCGATGGAACAAAAACAAAAATCTTTTTCTAAAACTATGTAAGAACAAACAAAATGTTTTACATCTTTCACACCCTGATCTTGATCACTATGCGTATTACCCCTTGCTTATTAGAAGTATTGCTAACCTTTGCTGGGCTGAAATCGACCATACCAGCGTTCCGCTAAAGCGCTTAACAAAGAAAATTCCTTTATGCGCGAATACTTCGGCCAAAGATAGGTTGTATACGCCTAAACATTTTAA
>CAMLRE010000144.1 GCA_946482355.1 uncultured Bdellovibrio sp. | reverse complement strand
CTGTAAGAATGTGCAGAAACTTGTGACCATAATTCGTGTTTGATATTGATCGTTGCCTGTGGCGTCGTCGGTAACGTGTACATTCTGTTAACCCAACGGATTTTTTCTTTGATTAAAGAAGGACGGTCACGAAATTCACCGCAAAGCAAAGTCATGAAAGCGTGCGCGTTTTTACGGCCGTTTTTCACTTCTTGAATATTTGCCGGAAATTCTGCCGGAACATCAACTAACTCTTTACCGTTTCTTAAGTTGTAAGTGTAAAGAGGGCCCGAGTAGAAATAAAAGCTGTACGGAGAAACCATAGCTAATCTTTTTACTGCAGCTAATACATCTTTATTTTTGTAATTAGGCATTGGAATATCGGCTGAATTTCTGTTACCACTGCAGTACGCTTGCCAGATTGCTTCTGGATTAGAACCCGCAGGAAGTGGCGGCATGATGTCGCTAAAATCTGCTGCTGATACTGTGACTGAACTAACTAATAAACTTGAAATTAATAATAATTTTTTCATCTGGTAGTTCCCTATTTAACTTTCTTACCGAAATTGATTTTGCCAGAAAATTGAGGTGCAACACCGTATGCATTTTTACCTGCAGTACAAGGGTCATACCATGCCGAATACTTCATGCAAACATAAGGTCTTGCAGATTGGTTCTTCTGGTTTTTAATCGCAATTTTGCGCCAACGAGTAATCCAACCTTTTTGTGAAGGAGTTACTTGGCTCATAGGAACACCTACGATTAATTGTTCTTTTTCTAAATCGACAACTTTGTCTTTGTTACAATCGATTTGAAGTGAGTATAAACGATCATCAATTTTTTCTTCTAAGTTAACATCTACAGCGTTTCTTGCTGTTTCTGTTGAACCTAATAATCCACAGCTCATAACTTCTTGCGTGCGCGTGCTTGAAGGCGAACGATCAAATGCAGGATTTGTATCCGCTACCGGATTATGACTGCATGACGCAAGCAAGGCAATTGCCGCAATAACGTAAATCTTTTTCATTATTGTTCTTCTCCGTTTTTCTTAATAATAGGTTGATCAATTAAATATTCACCCACAGTGCCTTTAGCAGGCAGATCAGGAATCGCTGTTGCCAGTTTTTCCCAAGTATAAACGTAGTGGTCAGCAAATCTTTGAACCACCTCAGGAATAGTTACGTAGTAAGAATTTTCCCAGTTTTTGTTAAAACCAGCGCCTGTTAGATTAGCTGAACCCGTAAATACCGCTGTGAAATCTTTTGGATTATTACCTTTTGAGTTTTTATCAGCAAAAATTAAATATTTGCTATGGTGTAATTGGTGTTCTTCACCATTTGTTTCCATAAATTTTAATTGAGCCCCTTTAGCTTCTAACTTTTGCATGTTGAAGTATTCTTGTGGCATTGTATCGCCGATTTGATACTCAGGATCTACCGCTTTGTAGTAAGTATCGTCATCACAAACGATTCTCATATCTGGGCGATACTTCGGATTTGCAGAGTTCATACGTTTAGATAAACCGTTGATCATTTTTGAGTAGAAAAATCTGTGGCAGGCTAACCAGATTCTTTTTGCATTTGTAATACCTGGAGTACCCGCTTGTTCATCACCGTATAACATGTAATCAACAGCTGTTTTCTTTTTCACACCTGGCTCTGGTTCACCTTCACCTGGCACGAAGAAAACTTTAATGTCTTTTTCTTCTGGAGCCTTGATAGCTTGGCGGCAGTTTCTGATTGATTTGATGTATTCAGCGCGCGAACGGCCAGAAACTTCATCCCATTCAGCTTTCATCGCACAAATGTGAGACTGGGCAAATTGTGAATTAGCATTTGTTGTAATGAAGTTCCAGTTTTCGTGATGGATCACCGGACCAGAAGTCATGTTACCTGACGAAAAAACAACTTTAAATTCGTATTTAGAGTTTGGATTGATGATGAAGAATTTGTTATGTGCAAATCCTAAATCGCCTTCCATACCACGAGTTTTCATTTCTACATTTTCAGGAGAACAAGCCACTAACTCTTGAGCAACAGTTGTGTCTTCTGTGCTGCTCATTACGAAACGGATTTTAACTCCGTTTTTAGCGCGCTCACATAAAGCTTTTGTAACGGCTTTATTTCTGAACGAAAGATAGGTGAAGAAAATTTCTTTAACGTTGGGTTGATTGATCCACTCAACTAAACGGTACTGCGGAGACTGCGGACGGTCACCCGAACGGCGTAAATCGTATTTGTTTTTGCAATATACGTTTTCAGGTTTTTGCTTTAATGTTTTGCCACTTACGCTTTTTACATCTTGTGTGTACGTGTAAACGCCGCACTCTGGGTCAGTGAATAAAACTTCGTATTTATAGGGTTTGTAATCTTGCAGGCGATCGAAGTATTTAACTTCTTGATTTTCTTCAGGTTGCTCCTGCGCAACATTGCGATCTGATGAGGTAAAAGTTTGACAAGAAAATACCGAAGCCAAACAGATAGCCATCACCGCTTTCTTCCATGAAAACATAGCAGTCTCCTTCGCTGTTAAAACAGACTCTTTCAGAGTAAAGGAGAATATGTTTTTTTAAAATGAAATAAAAAAGTGCTCCACTTCCAGAGCTTACATGTTAAGACGAACGTCTTGCTCTCTTTTCACAATCTTAACAAGCTGGATAATGGTCCAGCCTGTGTTAAGTGTGTCTTCAAGAATTTTAGTCTTCTGCACCGGCGCCGTCAGCGATTTTATCTTGGCCAACTAATGAAGATGACGGCCACATTTTTTCATCGAATTCTTTGTTAAAAGCTTTCATCACATCTAATTCTTTTTTCTTATTTCTGATGGTTACCATATTTTCATCGTTGATGTCGTTACCGGTTTGTGACCAGTTTTGTGAACCGATGATAATTAATTCTGTTTTATAAGTTCCGTCTTTTTGTAAGCGGGATAAAGTCGCTGATTTGTGGTGATTTAAACCATTCCAGTTATTTTTTCTAACTTCAACTGAACCCGTTGGGTTTTTTACGTACGGATTTTCCTGAAGTAAGTTTGCATCTTTGGCTCTCCACCAAGAATTCATACCTGAACCCGTTAAGTTATCAAACACAATACGGATATTTACACCGCGGGCAACAGCAGCTTGCATCGCGCGAACCATTTCAAAACCGCCGCCTCCGAACATTGAAATTCTTAATAAATCACCTTTTTTAGCAGAATAAACCATCGGCAATAATACACGGTGCTCACCATCATCTGTCGGAGAAAAGTGAACACGTGCTTCAGTGCCGTCAGTAAATGTAAAATAACGTTGTGTGTTCGGACGCTTTTTATCATGAAACGCACCCGTTAATAACGTTTTTGGTTTTGAAGCACTGCTGTTTTCGCCTTGATGCATTTCTGTAAATTCAGCTAAGAAAGCGTTCGCAATAGCGCTATTTTTAATTAAAATTGCTAAGTTTGAATTTGATTCATCACCCATGCAAGTGCGGGCTACGTTTGTCGTACCTGACCAAACAGAACGTGAACCGTCATTTTTCTCAAACACGACAAATTTATTATGCATGATACCCGTAAATGGGTATTCGATACGCGCACGCGCTTGTTCATTTGTTTTTACTGTCGAGTTAAGCAGGCGTAAAACTTGTAAACTGTTAGCATATTGAAATGGTGTACGCGATAAAGATTCTTCGTAATTTGATAAATCTTTATAAAGACCAATCCACGTTAAATCAGCTACTTGTAAATCGTAAATTTTTGTCGTTGCCGGTGGCTTAATAAACATTTCTTTTTGTAAGTATTTACGTAAATCAAATTGCTTCATTGATTTAGCTAACTCAGCCACATCTGTTAAGTACTGTTTAGCCCAGCTTGGGGGTAAAAAAGCAGCGTTATCTTTATCTGCTGGGTTAATATACGAATAATCTAATTCGACTTTTTTATTACCTAATGCGTATTTACCATCTGGTAACTTCGTCATATTATAATCACGCGGAAATGAATTAGCCTGAGCCTCATCAGACACATCTAACACGGCGTAAGTAGCGACACCGGCTTTTACCCGGTCAGCAATGGCATTAAAAACTGAAGCCATTGTATCTTGAATATCATCAATACCGTATAAGGCTAAAAACATTTTCTTTTCGCCTTCAGTTCTGATTTTTTCAGCTAAGATTTTAGCAACTGTTGTTTCTGGAATAACGAAAGTTTCACGTTTATTAACAAAGTTATCATACCAACCATTTGTGAAAAAATACTCAAGCTCCAATGATTCCCCGGCAGGAACCGCAGTTCCTAAGTTAGGGTAAACCTCTTGGCGCATTTTAGATTTAGGTTCAACTGTGGCTTTAGCTTCTAAACATGACCAGTCTTCAACATCGTCACAGAATAAAAACTGAGTCGATGAATTTAATAAACGAGTCAGCTGAAATTTAAAATTAGACTTATCCGGTGTTAAACCAATCGAAACTAAATACGACGCGATTCTTTCAAGCTTATCAGCTGAAACCTTCGGTAATGATTTTTTAATCGCCGCTTTAGTCACTTCAACACGGTGATCTTCAGCTTTAATCTCGGCTAAAAAAGCTGGTCGCGCCATTACAGGCTGGGCGATCAATTGTGTTAAAGCGAGACATGCTAAACCGATATTTAGTTTGTTTTTAAGGTTTTTCATATAAAGGGTTTAAAGCATGCCAGATGCCACCCCTAACCAAATATAGGTTTCTTGAGCGCGCTTAACTGGATACGAAATAGACCCTCTACGCAAATTGGCACTCGCTCTGTTTTAGACTGAGACAAAAAACACAAAAAACACGTGAAAAAAGTCAAAATCGCCACCTGTTTTACCGATAAAGGTCTGGTGAAAAGATATGTATTAACGACCTTTTCCATGGGTCTTTTATTTACCTTTTTAAGTCATGCCCAAGCAGGCAAAACTGTTTATCTGTCGACTCTTGAAGGCGACGATAAAGCTTCAGTGTATTGGTGTAAAAACGGCCAATGCGGTGAAGGCCATCTCAAATTGGATCGCTCAACCGAAATCATCATCACAGGCACTGAGTTTCAGGCACAAACCACAGATCCTTTTGATGATTCAAAAACTAATGAAGTTTTTGTTCCCGTAAAGTTTAAAGATGGCGAAGGATATCTTCCACTTTATCTATTAACCGAAAAAAGATTAGAAGCTTTTTACTCTGATGATGGCAACAGCCGTATGCCAGCAGCTGTGGGTAAAGGTGGAAAAAAATCACCGAACACTTTAAAAGCCGCGACACAAATTTATGATTTAGTTGGTGAATGCCCGCTGAAAGATCCAACTGTTATGCCTACTAAATTACCGTCAGATAATGTGTTTGATGCGTATGTTTTAAGTCGCTTGAAAAAACAAAAAATTCCGCTTCTTGTGAATGAACAAATGAGGCCCATGACCACTGAAGACTTAGTAAATATCGATTCATTAGCGCGCACGATTTACGGTGAAATGGGTAAATGTTTTCGTAAAGGTTTACAGTACCCGATCGCAGCAGCTTTAGTTGCGGTGAACCGCTTTGATAACAAATCACGCTTTAAAGAATGGACCAAGTCACAGGTAAAACGCAAAGTCGCAAGCCTTCCGCCGCTGACACAGATCGTGACCACACCTGAAAAATTTAACGTCTGGAAAGTTTATGCCAGCGGAAAAGTAAATGGCCCGCTTCACCACAGTTTATGCCCGGCGCGCGCTGTGAATAAACCATTCTGGAAAACTAAACGCGCAAGCCAAGCTGAAGTTGATATCTGGAAAAACGCTGTACGCATCGCCACTGAAGCGGTGATGTTTCCCTCGCGTTTTAAAGCTAGGTCGCCAGCGATGAAAAATATTAACTTTTATACTTCAGGAATGGGCCAATACCAAGATTACATGCAGGTCTTTCCATTCGTGAACGATCGCCCACTTGAACACTTTGAATGTATCGAAATCTGGAAAGAACCTGGTCGGGGCTAATCGCGAAGAAAGTGCGCTGACTAATATTGAATTAAAGATTTAACCGGTTCATTTTTGAATTTCATCTCATTCAAAAATGTCAGATTAATTAAAACTAAAACATCAGAAACTTTATAACCGGCTTTTTCACAAAGGCTAATCGAAGCTTTTAGTGTTCCG
>CAMLRE010000143.1 GCA_946482355.1 uncultured Bdellovibrio sp. | reverse complement strand
ATGGTTTAGGTTTAGATCGGGCTCGTGTTAAGTAAGTAGTCTTTTGTTTTTAAAAACCGTTAGTTCAAAATAATGACGATTCTTCAAGACTTAAAAACCGTCGCGTAGAATTATCGATTTATACCAAAGACTAATGTTTTTGAAACAAGAGAATAAAATAAAAAAGGGCGATTTTTATCGCCCTTAATTTTTTCTAAAAACTGTTAGATGATTCTATTTCTTCATTAATTGTTCAGTCGTTTTACGTAAGTTATCAGATAGTGTGCGCATCACGATTTTTACCCAAGCCGGTAATTTTTCTAACTGATCTAATAAGTTTACATAAGGTAAAACAACTACGGCTGAATCTTGATTTGCTTTGATGGTGGCTGATCTTGGTTTTAAATCGAATAGCGCCATTTCACCGATAAGTTGGCCTTCTTTGGCTTCGCTGACTTTAACATCTTTGCCGTCGATTTTTTTGATAATGTCGAAAGAACCTTTTTTTACAACGTACATGTTGTCGGGGATTTCTCCCTCGTAGAATAGAATGGTGTCTTTAGGAATATCTCTAACTTCAGCCATGAGTTAATCGTGACTGATTTTTTAGTTAGTGTAAATCATCCTTTTTCTTTTTTTTGAACATTTGGGGTTCGCTTGAAAGATTCTCGGCGAATTCATCAAATTCTTCTTCAGTTGCATCTAATACGTCTTCAGATTTTTCATCGTCGGCATTTTTTAAAACGCCGTCATCATCAGCTAGACCTAAGAGCTTATTGGCTTCAGCTTCAAGGTCTGGGTTTTCTGTTGAATGCTGAACCCAAACTTTTTTGCCTTCAAATGTTGATTCAGTCCACGTGTACGGAAGTTCAATGTCTTGATCGTTTTCAAAATATTCGGCTACAAGCGATGCCAGAGCATCAACCGCCACAGAAATGGTTTCAAAAATCTTGTTTTCGTCATTAGCTGGATTAGGTGGAAGATCGACTGAAGCCTCAAAATTGAAGTGCTTAAGTTCGCCTTTAGAGTGTAAACCGATGCGTAGCGTTATTTCCTTTTGGTAAATACGGCCATCGACCGACAAACTCATGGTTTTTCCCAGCTGTTTTTCGAAATTTTGCACAAAAACTGATCTGATTTGTTCGCTAAACTCCGGTGGGAAAGCGGTCCATTTTTGGCTGATTTTATAACGTGGGTTCATTCACTAATCCTATTCTTGTAAACAAGCTCTTTTATTCACGGTCCTTGAACATAGATTGACTGTGACAGAGGGGTTTTTTATATCTCTAGCTCTTAAGTTTCACAACCAGAATGTATAATATTTGGCTACGCCACTATTTAACTTTCGGCTACGCCAAAATAGAAGGATGAGTTCGCAATGACGGATGTCAACGTTACGGTACCAGGTACGACACAAGAAAATTCTCTAAATATTCCAAAGAACTACTTAAACAACGATGTAGGTTTAGGCCGTGGTGTTTATATTTCTACTTACGGTTGTCAAATGAACGTCAATGACACTGAACGTATGCACTCGTTATTAGAGATGGCTAACTTTACTCCGGTACAAACTCCAGAAGAGGCATCGCTTATTATTATCAACGCCTGCTCTGTTCGTGAAAAACCAGTTCACAAAGTTTATTCAGAAGTGGGAACTTTTAAAAAATTAAAAGAGAAAAACCCAGGCCTTAAAATCGGCGTTGGTGGTTGCGTTGGCCAGCAAGAAAAAGATAATTTAATTAAAAACCAACCGTTAATCGATTTCGTATTCGGTACGGACAATATCGACAATCTTCCAAATCTAGTGTCACAGGTTTTTGAAACAGGCACTAAAGCGGTTAACGCAAAATTTGAACACCGTGCACCTTACCACGTTGAAACTTTAGTTCGTAACCCAGGCGTATCGACATTCGTAAATATCACAAAAGGCTGTGATAATTTCTGTACGTTCTGTATCGTTCCGTACACGCGTGGCCGTGAAAAATCGCGCCCGTTATCACACATTCTTTTAGACGTGCGTACGTTAATCCAACGTGGTGTTAAAGAAGTGACTCTTCTTGGTCAAAACGTGAACTCATACAAATCTGAAGATGGTCATGACTTTGCCGATCTTTTAAAGAAGGTGGCTTTAGAAACTGATATCGAACGTATCCGTTACACGACATCTCACCCTAAAGATTTCAATGAAAAATTAATGCACGTAATGGCAGATCACCAAGATAAGATCTGTGAATACGTTCACTTACCTTTCCAAGCGGGCAGCACTAAAATTTTAGAGCGTATGAACCGTAATTACACACGTGAAGAGTACATTGCTAAAATCAACCAGATGAAAAAAATTATCCCGAACTTAGTGTTATCAACTGATATCATCGTGGGTTTTCCTGGCGAAACTGAAGAAGATTTTAACGACACAGTTTCTATGGTTGAAGAAGTGGGTTATGAAACTATTTTTGCTTTCATGTATTCACCACGTCCATTTACAAAAGCGGCTAAGTTTGAAGACCAAGTCGCTGAAGAAGTTAAAAACCGCCGTTTAAATCATTTATTTGATGTTCATGATAAATTAGCTTTTGATTTAGTGGCTAAATACAAAGACCAAACTTTAAACGTACTTGTTGAATCAGTAAACGAGCAGGGTAAAGCTTTTGGTCGCAGCACGCAGAATAAGTCAGTTTACTTCTTAGGTTCTAAAGAGCTTATTGGTAAAACAGTTCCTGTTCGTATTATGACGGCAACACCAAACGTATTCCGCGGAGAATTGGTTCAATAATGGTTGTTGATCACCAGCTTAAAGCAGATTTTTTATTTAATGCTCAACAAGACGAAAAATTTAATTTCGACGATGATGATTTAGTTGAACTTAAACCTTATGGTTTAAGTTTAAATAACGATAATTCGCGCCCGTTTTTAATTTTAAAAGACGCTTTAGGTGAGCACACATTACCGGTTGCGGTTACGCAAATCGAAGCGGGTGTAACATTATCGCAATCAAGCCCAACGCAGATTGCAACTTCACCGCATACGTTTTTAGATAAGTTGTTAGCTAGCCTTGATATTAAGATTGATCGTTGTGTTTTTATTGAAATTACCGGTAATCACCAATACGTTCGTATTTTTATGACGGGGCACCCACGTTACCAAAGTATCAAAGTTCGCGCTGATGAGGCGATGAGCCTATGTCTACATTTAAAAGTTCCGTTCTTTGCAACAAAAAGCTTTATCCAGAAATCAAAAGTGATGTCGACAACATCTATGGATGAAACAGCTCACATTGTTATGCAGCAACGAAACGTGGCTGTAAAAAAAGAGTTATTACACTAAGGGCACAGAATGTGCAGTTTGCGTAATTAAACTAGAGGTGACTATGATTATCGAAGCCCGTGGCAAAAAGCCTATTCTTGGTGAAAATGTATTTATCGCTGATAACGCCCGCATCATTGGTGATGTGGTTGTCGGAAATCATGCTTCTATTTGGTATAACGTAACAATTCGTGGTGACGTGATGCCGATTTCAATTGGTACCGAAACTAATATTCAAGACGGTTCTGTTCTTCACGGCACTTATGGTAAGTATTCTTGTAAGATCGAAGAACGCGTAACGATCGGCCACAACGTCATTCTTCATGGTTGTACCATTGGCCGTAAATGTTTAATCGGTATGGGTTCTATCGTAATGGACGGGGCTGAAATCGGTGAACATTCAGTGGTAGGTGCTGGAAGCTTAGTGACTGAAGGTAAAAAATTTGAACCCTATTCGTTAATTATGGGGCGCCCTGCGGTTTTTAAACGTAAACTGACTGAAGAAGAAATTAAGTTTTTAGACCAGTCGGCAGATAACTATCTTCTTTATAAAACTTGGTACGAATAATTTCGTACCGTAAATTTTAAAATTATTTTTCTACAATTTTTTTAATTTCTGTAAGCACAAATTGTTTTAGCTTTGATCTATAAGAGCTTTTTCTTTCAACCAGGTGAAGCGATAAGAAATGTTCTCCTTCGCCGATTGATTTTAATAATCCGTTTTTAAGTTCAGATTGAATTAAAAAATGCGGAAGCACCGTCACTCCCAAACCATTGAGAACCATATCTTTTCTGGCAATAGAACTGCTCGAGATGGCAGTGATCTGAGCATTTTTATGCAGCTGTTTGTATTTATCAAAAAGTGGAAGTTTAAAGGTTTCGATTTTTCCCTGTTCGCGTGAAGCGATAAATGATTCTAAAACATTTTTGTTTTTTGCATGCTCTTTTGAAACAACAAACACAAAAGGAATCTGGGCTAATTTTGTTTTTTCAAGATCAGGTGTAAGTTCTGGAACATTAAAAAATAATCCAAATTCAATCTTGCCTTCAGTGATTTGATCTAAAAGAAAGTGCGCAGGACCTGCGTGATGAATCGGGCGAATTTGCGGATATTGTTTTTTGATTTGAGCTAGTAAGGGCCCTAAGATATCGGGAGAAAGTGAATCAGAAGTCGCAAAGCATAAATCGCCCGATGTTTGTTCTTGGTAATCTTTTGCATAAGCGGTGATCTGATCGGTGTGCTGAAAAATCTTTTGCGCTATGTGATAAATCTGGCGACCTTGCGCTGTCAGAATGATTTGTTTTTTCTGTCTTTCTAAAAGTTTAAATCCTAATTGCTCTTCTAAAAGTTTTACGGCGCGGCTAATCACTGGCTGCTGTACATGTAAAACGTCAGCGGCTTTGGTGAAGCCGTTTTCGTGCGTAACATAATAGAAGTATTTGAGATAATTTAGATCAAGATTTTGCATACATAATATGTATCATAAACATACAAACTATCAATTTGAAATATAGGTAAAAATGACCTACTTAAAGCTTACAGCTAAAACAAGATTTCATGGCGTTGGTGCTCAGTTCTATAGTCTAGGCTTCGGGATAAATACCATGATGTCTTTGGTCAAAAAGATTACAATTTTTGAGACGTGTTTATTATGACAACACAGGAGATTTTATGTCGAATAAAGATTTAATGATGGCATTAACGTTTGATGATATTTTACTGGTGCCGCAATACTCTGAAGTTGTACCTACAGAAGTAATTCCAAAATCATTTTTTGCTAAAGATATTTATTTAAATGCGCCGGTGATTTCAGCTGCGATGGATACTGTCACTGAACACCGTATTGCACGTATCATGGCGCAAAATGGCGGCCTTGGTATCATTCACAAAAATATGTCGATCGAAGATCAGGCCTTTCAGGTTGAGAAAGTTAAAAAATACGAATCAGGAATGATTTCTGATCCGATTACTTTATCTCCTGATCACTATGTAAGTGAAGCTTTGCAAGTTATGGCGAAGTATTCAATTTCCGGCGTGTGTATTACAGTTCAGGGCAAGTTAGTCGGCATTTTAACTAACCGTGATTTGCGTTTTGAAACAAATGTGAACCAACCCATTAAAAATATCATGACTAAAGAAAATTTAGTGACAGCTCCTGAAGGCACAACCTTAGATGATGCAAAAAAAATTCTTCAAAAACATCGTATTGAAAAATTACCGGTTGTGAATAAAGAAGGTATTTTAAAGGGATTAATCACGATTAAAGATATTGAAAAATCAAAAGCATTCCCGCAATCAACAAAAGACACTCACGGTCGTTTAGTGACGGGGGCTGCAGTTGGTGTAGGGCAGGGAAGTACTGACCGTGTTGATGCTTTAATTGCCAATAAAGTTGACGTGCTATGTGTAGATACAGCACACGGACATTCTAAAAATGTGATTGAGATGGTTAAATACGTTCGCAGCAAATACAAAGACGTAGTTCTTGTTGCAGGTAACGTAGTCACTGAAGAGGCCACAAAAGCATTAATCGAACATGGTGCTGATGTAGTCAAAGTAGGTGTGGGCCCAGGTTCAATCTGTACAACACGTGTTGTAGCAGGTGTGGGTATGCCGCAAATTTCTGCGGTGATGAAATGTTCTGTGATCGCAAAAAAATTAGGTAAAACTATTATTGCCGATGGCGGTATTAAATATTCTGGTGATGTGACTAAGGCGTTAGCGTTAGGTGCAAATTCAGTCATGATCGGAAATCTTTTAGCAGGTGCTGAAGAATCTCCGGGTGAAACGGTGTTATACCAAGGCCGTACATACAAAGTTT
>CAMLRE010000142.1 GCA_946482355.1 uncultured Bdellovibrio sp. | reverse complement strand
TCTAGATGCTCTCGGCTGCAAAGAAATGAGTATAGGTGGATCCCGCTATTACGAGATCGCAGGAAGGCTTATCAAACAAGCTGATATTGGTGATGTGTATTTTAAAAATTACAAACCTAAGCTCGCAAAATCAGTTAAAGATATTATCGCCTTTGTCGATAGTCTTTCGAAAGAAGAAAATTGGATATTCAGAGGCCAAAGCAATGCTTTATGGAATGTGGCAAGTCGGCTAAATCGATTAACAGAAAATTCAACTTTAACAATCAAGCAAATTAAAAACTATGAATCCCAAGTTTTTACTGAGTTTAAAAAAACAGCACACAAATATTTGAAACGTACTCCTAAGACAGACTGGGAATATATAGCTTTAGCTCAACATTACGGCTTACCAACCCGGTTACTTGATTGGACGATTGACTTAAAAGTTGCTTTGTATTTTGCCGTACATGGAAATTACGGCGAGCATGACGCTATATTCATCGCTTATGCTCATTCCATTAATCCATCCACCAAACCAAAATTTTCTCCTTTTGATGTTAAAACTATCGAAGCTTTTCACCCGCCAAGAATTGTAGATAGAATAAAAAAGCAAAAATCTATTTTCACGGTTGAGCCAATTTTTGCTAAAGAGGATGAGTTCATTAATACCCATGGAAAAGCTGTTGAAACGTTAAAAATTTCGGCAAAACATATAAAACAAATTCGAGCTCAACTTCAATTTGAAGGCTACAGCCAAGAGACCCTGCTTCCTAGCTTAGATGCCCTTTGCGCAGACATTACATTTCGACATTTACCAAAAAAATTGAAAAAATCAATTTAGCTAAAAACAGGTTAGATTCTGCCTCTTCAATAGCGCTAAGCTAGACAGTGGTTATCTAAATATGAACTGATAGATAGCTTTTCTTCACAGACTTTTTCATACAGCTCCAAAAAAGGATATTTTGCCGAAGGTGCAAGAACTTGCTCTTTCCATAAACGGCCAAATTCCAGTGGCGACTGATCTGCTGACTTACCGCCGTTACGCTTTTTGAAAACATCTTTCATATTTTCGCACATCACATCACCTAAGAAGTAATTGTGTAAATAAATCGGATGGCTTGTGTGGTGAATCGTTGAACTCCATGTTGATTGGTAATGACCCGCCCCCAGAATATCTTCGCTTAAAGATTGGTGTAAACTTTGAATGTCATCAGCATTACGCACGTCTTTAAAATACAGTTGCTGATCAAATAAAATTTCTGGAATAAATCTGAAGTTTTGAAAATGCGATAAACTTTGCATATCTTGAAAATTTGCAAAAGCTTTAGCCGCCGTGTCGACAGGAAACACCTCATCTAAAAATTCTTTAGAGTAAGACAAGCTTCCAAAATAGTTGGCAAAACCTTCAGCCACAATTCCAGATACACCGCTATTTAAAGCGTACTCTTCAGAATTTAAACCCATAAAATGAACACCATGGGCTGTTTCGTGAAGAAGAACGTTATAACTTGAAAAATATTTTGTCACATTGGCCAGAATTCGTGAATCTTTACCAATTTCAATCGTAAAATTATAACCCCATTCAGATTTATTCTTACGCGGAAAAATATCGTAAGTTAAATTAATACCTTCGATATCAAAACCAAATTTTGCAAAAGTTTTAGCAATAGGTTTATAAAAATCTGTCATATCAACTTCAGCCTGGTTGTAAGAACAAAGCTTGGTATTTAAATAACGGTAATCCCACGGTGCCAACTCTTCGACGCCTAAGTGTTTTTGCGCGATCGTATTCGCTTTCGCACGAAATTTAGCCTTACGGCTTTTACAGTCCTCTAACCAAGTTTGAAATAGTTCAGAATTAAGTTCGTCTTCTTCTAATTTGTAATCGACAAAACTTTTATAACCACTAACTGCAGCCAGTTCTTTTCTTAAATCTAAAAGTTTAATAAAGCCTGCATCGACAAGCTTTTGGTTTAACGGCAGACGACATTCGTAAGCTCGTTGACGAAGATTACGGTCTGGCGATTGTGATAAAATCTTACCGATTTCAGTCGACGTTGTTTCTTTACCGTCTAACTGAGGTCTTGATTTATTGACAAGATCCATAATCGAGTTTTCTAAAGTCTGGATTTGCTCTAAAACTTTTTGTACTTTTTCAGATTGATGAAATTTTTTAAAGCTATTGTGAAGAACTTTAGCTTTTCTTTTTTCGTGAACGTCGGTCGATTTTTCTAACACATTACAAATCGCTTCGAAATTTTTAGCGTTCTTTTGAAACTCGTTAAGTTCATTTTGTGCTTCCTGTACACCCAGATCGTATCCAGCTGTATACTGAACCCAAAGTTTTCTTGAGTGTTCGGCGTAAAGATCTGATAGCCCTTTACCAATTTGATCCATTGTCATCATGGCGTTTCCTTTCAATAAGGTAACGCCATCATAAACTAGGCCCTAACATTTAGCATTAGTATTTTGTAAGAGACATTTTTTTAGTTCAAAACGTTCTTTTTGTTCTGACTCTTTTTTCTCCATCAATCGTGTTGCAATGCGCTCACCGACTGTATTTGTATCTCGAGATTCTCTAGCAAAGACCATTGTTGCGTTCATTGTTAATAAAGCTGCAATAAGTATTGATTTTTTCATAAAAAATCCTTTCTAACCTTACTACGATTCTTACGAGCTATTTGTGACAAAATCGCTCTCTTTTTTTTCTTGTCACAAAGTCCGGGTGCCAATCCTAGTAGTTTAAAAGAAAGGTTATCTATGAAACATTTATCATTGGTTATCGGCGCAGCCTTAAGTCTGTACTCTGTAAGCCTTTTTGCCCACGGCGAAGACAAAGCCGGCCCACATGGTGGCTATGTTAGAATGCCTGGAGCCTTTCACACAGAGGTGATCAAAGAAGGAAAAGATAAGTTAAGAATTTATCTTTTAGACTTAGCCTGGAAGAATCCTTCGGTTAAAGATTCATCTGTTGAAGCCACGATTAAAGATAAAAAAACAACGAATGTTCTTTCGTGCGAAAAAGAAACCGATTCGTATGTTTGCAGTTCTAAGAGCGGAACTTTAAAATTAAAAGGCCACTTAGAAATTTTAGCTAAGCGCGAAGGCCAGGTAGGTATTGCCGCTATATACCCATTGCCTTTTAAATTAGAACAATAGCTTACCAAAATAGATGGTAGCAAAAATTGTAGAGCTGTCAGCATCTGTAACAACATAGAAACAAAGCCGGTTTGTTTCTAGATCTACCCATAAGCCTTCGGGCTTTGTAGCGCAGTCAATTTCATAGCGGGCGATTTCTTTTCCTGAAGCATCTAAACACCCAATCACCGCTCCGTAATACTCGCCATCTTCATAAGTTGACTGGCTATCTTCAGCGACAGCTAAAAACCAAATTTTATTATCGACCACACAGGCATCGGTAAAATCTAATTTATGCCCATCAAGATTTCCTAAATTATATTCGGTAACATCTAAGACATGCGAAGCTTTAATAGTCGTGGCATTGCCCAGGTCATGACAAAAGCCAGCCAAATCAAGATCGATAACTGCGTTTTTTCCGCTGGCGCCGTTTCCGCGCTGAAATAACTTTAATGTGTTATTAAGAACGCAGGCACCTTCAATATTTAACTCGGTAAACTGTGTTTTTAACGATTTATAAATTTCAGAGAAATCAACAAGCACAGGTTTCGAATTCGCATCGACAGTGCCAGCCTGATTCAAACGAATATAAGCCCCAGTCATTCTATTTTCTGTCGAACCTGAAGGTACAGCCAGAATAATTTTTTGATTGTTTGCAATCTCTAACTGAACTAGAGACTCCCAATCAGGCTTTTGCTTTTTTCTTTGAGCGGAATCATGGGGTAAAATTTTATCTAAAAGCTTTATATAACGAGCCTTGGTTTCACCTTCAAAATTAAATTCAGCTAACGAGACTTCATCATCAGCAATAACGTAGAAAGTGTTAGCTATTTTAACCAGGCCACTTGCGGCTTTTACACCTTGATCAGAGTCATTTTTTAAAGTGCGCATAGCACGTAAAGAAATTCGCATATCAAACAATAACACATTTTATCGTTCAAAATAAGACATCAATTAAATAAATCGACATTTAATTGAAGGCTCGTTTTGAACCAGTTTTTTACTATTGTTTTGATAACTTTTTAACATGACTTAAAATTAAATGATGGTGAACGAATCCCAACGGCAGATGATTATTGCCAAAATTAATGTTATTACAGAAATCAAGAAATACACTGTTCAATCAGAAATGATTTCTGCTAATGACATGAAGCTTAAGCATGGCTTACCGCAAGAATTCCTGCAGCAAAGATCACCGATCATTTTTCAAATCGTTTATTCAAGCGATGTAAAATCTTACATTTTTAATGTCTTAGGTACTCCAAGCCCTGATTCATCTTCTACGGTGCTCTTCACCCCTGAATCACGTGGTATTGTTCAGCAGTTTTTAACTGACGTGGGACCCATTAAAAAACGACCTATCGCCGGCTAGTTTTTTCTAGTATCCTTAAAATCAATGTTGGCGATTTTTCTTCAAGGATTTTTTCTTCAAGCAAGCCTTATTTTAGCATTGGGCGCCCAGAACATTTTTGTTTTGAATTCGGGCCTACGTAAGCAAAGACATTTGCTTGTAGCTCTGGTTTCTTCGATCTGCGACACTTTACTTGTTTTTATCGGCGTACTGGGCGTTGCGACGTTCTTTATTCAATTTCCAATTTTAAAAATTAGCCTTGGAATCATTGGTGTTCTTTTTCTTTTTTACTACGGCATTTTAAAACTTAAAGAAGCTAAAAATGGAACTGAAATTTCGTTGACTTCGCAGCAGGTAATTTCAGCCAAACAGGTTGTTTTAGCCAGCCTTGGTTTTAGTTTATTAAACCCGCATGTTTATCTTGATACTGTTGTATTAATCGGTGGTTATTCTTCGAAATTCAGTCAATTAAGTGAAAGATTTTATTTTGGCGCAGGGGCTTCTGTATTTTCAACAATTTGGTTTTTTGGTTTGGCTCTTTTGGCTTCATTAGGAAGCCAACTCTTAAAAAATCCTAAAGCTATGCGTCTGGTCTCGCTTATTTCCGGACTTATCTTAGTTGTGCTCTCAATAAAGCTTGGCACTGATGTTTTACGCTGGGTTCGTGCTTAATCTTTCTTAGCGCTTCGGTTTTATGGAGCGCTCTGGAGTCTAGCTGGTGTGAGAAACACAGCAAACACATGATAGCCTTTAGCTTATGGTCAAAAAACTACTGTCAGCGGGCTTGGCATTTTTTTCTGAAAATGTTGAAATTGCTGACGACTCACAGCTTCTGCTTTGGAAAGAAAAATTTGAAGCTATCACTCATCAACAGAGTCTGACTGAAATCTTACAAATTGTAATTAGTGGCCATAGTTATGATTCGCAAAAACACAGCTTTATGGTGTCGTTTTATTTTATGGATGGGGTTCAAGCGTCAAAAATAAGACTATCTTCTGAAATCGTTGTTGCCGCCTCTGAAATTAGAAAAAATCAAAAATTAACTTCGGCTCTGCATTTTTCAGGTGGTTCATCTGAATTAGCCGAGCTGTTTAAAAAATATTTTTCAGACAAAATCGTGATCGAGGCTTTAGATGAAAATCTTTATAAAAGCCGCTTACACCTTAGCTTTAGAAATTCAAAAGCTAAGATCGATTTACCCTTAAGCTTAAGTCAGTATTACTTGCGCGTTTTAGTGAATGAATCGCATTACACCGATAGCTTCTTAAGTGAAGTCAGTTACTTATGGGTAGATCACTGCCATTTTGCTGAATCTGACAAAAGTAATCTGACATTTAGTTTTTGTAACGACAAAATGACTTTTTATACCTTTCGGTTAAAGATTCAAAAACCTATCGAAGATTTAAAAAAATTTACTGATTCTGATTTTTTTGTAGCCGACAGATACAAGCACTTAAAACCTTCATCGCCGTTTTTTAAAGTGCAATTTCAAAATGGTTTAATCACTTTCTTATCCGTGACTGGAGAGGTTTTGGCGCGGTTCGTGGCTTTAAAATAGTTAAACTAAAGTCTTAACGTAGTGCAATTTATGGTTACACAATTTCTTCAACTCGCAGCTATTCATTCTGGCAAAAACTGGATCTGCAATTCTTTAAAAAAATACA
>CAMLRE010000141.1 GCA_946482355.1 uncultured Bdellovibrio sp. | reverse complement strand
GTCCGATCTCCAGGAAATTCTCTGGGCGTTAAAAAATTCTTTCTTACAAAGTTTTGTAACGGCTTTTATCGCGGTTCTGTGCGGTTACTTCGGCGCTTTAGGTATTGCAGGAACCAGCGGGGTTTGGCAGCGGGGTTTAAAGCTTTTAGCGGTTATTCCGGTTTTTTTACCTTCGCTATTTTCGGTGATGATCGGAATGTCGTTAGTTCCGACTTTTCCGTTAGGAACGATCGGGGTTATTTTTATTTTATCACTGATCTATATTGGTTTTGCTGCATCGATCTTAAGTGAAGAAGTCATGGCGCAATTGGGCCGTCTTGGTTTTGTCGGCCAGGTTTACGGTTTATCAAAATTTAAATTTCACACCCAGGTTCTTATTCCCGTAGTCGGGCGTTCGACGGTTTTTGTTTTTGCGACAATCTTTGTTAATGCACTGACATCATTTACGATTCCGCTTTTGGTGGGCGGCGGAAAAGGCACTAACTTTGAAGTTTTAATTTTTGAAAAAATATTTATCGAGCAAAATTGGTCGCTTGCCGTCGGCTTATCAGTCTTGCAACTTTCATTAGTGGCCATTATGACTTTATGTTTACGCGCACGTAAAGATATTGTGGCCAATGAATTTTATCAAAGCCG
Organism: uncultured Bdellovibrio sp.; assembly: GCA_946482355.1. The sequence goes on along the minus strand of CAMLRE010000141.1, from coordinate 5,509 downwards.
TTTGGTTTCATCTAACATCGGGCTTTTAGGGCTTAGTTTATATTTAGGTTTATACTTCTGGGGTTATATTAAATTAGCTTTAAATACGACGAATATTTATTACTTTAGCGAAATTTTTAATGACGATTTTTACCAGGCTCTTTGGCAGTCGTTTGTTTTTTTCTTTTGCTGTTTGTTTTTATTTTTTATTTTATTCTGCGCGGTTTTGTACTTACGTTATCATTTAAAGAACGTTCGTTTTTTAAATTTCTTTTTAAATCCTTCATCGGTGCTGATTGGTTTTGCTTTTTATTTATTGCTTCCGGCTAATCATGCAGTTTTTGATTTCTGGAAAGTGGCTTTAGTCTTTTCAGTAGTGGGGTTTGTTTCTTTTGTAAAAGCTAATTTTGAAAATCAAATGCAGCTTTTTGAACAGCAAATCAGAGTTGCTCGATCTTTTGGTTTAAGTTTTACTAAATTTTTATTTACGATTTATTTTCCGCAAATTAAAAAGCGCCTGCACTTTGCAGTTTCTTTATTATTTATATTTTGTATTTCAGAATTTGGTTTAGTTAAGGCCTCTGGCGCTGAAATCAAAACTTTAGGCACAGAGATGGCGACGTATTTATCAAGTTACCGAACTGAGGGGGCGTTTGTTATAAGCCTTATCATTTTAGCGGTTTGGATCGTGGCCACTTTAATTTCAGGAGCACTGCTTGGCGTACATAAAAAATCTTAATTATAAAATTGATGATTTCAGTTTAATTATTTCTGATCTTGAAATTAAAGAAAACACAGTCACAGTGCTCATGGGCCCATCGGGATCAGGAAAAACGACATTGTTTAATTTAATAACGGGGTTTATTCCACACACCGATTGGACTTTTGAAATCGGCGGCGTTGATTTAGCAAAACTGTCGATCGAAGATAGGCAGCTGGGCGTGGTTTTTCAAAACCATGAGTTATTTCCGCACTTAACAGCGCGTGAAAATGTTGAAGTGGTGATGAATGCCCGTGGTAACACGCATAGTGAAGCCTTAAATCAACTCACGAAATATAAAACAATTCTGAAATTAGACGCCTGCTGGAACACCAAAGCCCACGTGCTTTCGGGCGGTGAAAAGCAGCGTGTATCTTTATTGCGTGCGCTTATGGCAAAACCACGCATGCTTTTATTAGACGAGCCTTTTTCTTCGTTAGATGAACATAATAAAGAAGAAGCCCGTTATGTCGTTAAATCCGCTCTGGAGGCTGCTAAGACCACAGCCCTTTTAATTAGCCATGATCCTAAAGATGCCCAGTTTTTCGGGCCTGAATTGGTGCAATTAGCCCACGGAAAAATAAAACAGGCTTAAAATCCGTTTAAGCTGACCAATATTTTGACAACCTGGTAACTAGTAAAAAGACCCTGCGTTAACTGAGCATTTCAGAGTGAAATCTGCTATAAGAAAGCCGTTGTGAAAAACCTTTCTTGGGCCCTTATTTTTATGAATATTTTTCTGCTGCTGGGTTGTGGTGGCGGAAGTGATTCGTCAAAATCAAAACGCTATGCGCGTGCGCCGAAAAAAGTTTTAAGCGAAGCTCAAAAAGCCAAATATATTACGCCAACAATTTATCATATTTCTGATTATTCTTCTTTGGATGTTTCGCAATGTTCGGAAAAGTCAGAACTTAATTTACGTAAAAGTAAAGATAACGTCGTTAAAATTCCTGTTTGCCGTAAAACTCTTAAAGGCTGTGCCCTTCAAGGCAGCTGCTATATTCAAGTCGATGGCCAAAAAACATTGATTAATTATCATAAAAAAATTAATGGCGTTGTGCAGTTCATGCTTGTGGATAGATCTGTGTGTAAGCATGGCTTGGGTGATTCAAGTGATAAAAAACAAAATTTTAAAGCGATGTGTTTAGATCCGTTTTATTCAGTGGCTGCAGACACAGATATTTATCCGCTGGGAACTGTAGTTTATATTCCTGCAGTTCGCGGTACGGCAGTACCTGATGGTTCGGTTCACGACGGTTATTTTGTTGTGCGTGATACCGGTGGGGGAATTGATGGCCGTGGTCGTTTTGATTTCTTCACAGGCGACGTAGGTCTTAACGCAAGCAACCCTTTTTCAAACCTTGGTCTTGGTGGCGAATCAAATTTTGACTACTTTGTTGTGACCGGATCAGAAGCGCAAAGCGTGCGCGAACGTCGTGCGTTTCCACTTCTTAAATAGCGCTCGACTAGACTTCTTAGTTGCGCCCATAAACTTCATTTTCTAGAGTGAAAATCCGAAAAAGTAATGTGCGTTTAGATGCAATGTCACAAATCTTTTTATCAATTCTTGGCTTAGCCCTTTTTACTTGGGTGGCGAAGTATCTTTTTGTGCTGTATTACTACCGCAGAAAAAAAGAAGAGATTAATCGACTTGAAGCGCGCACTGCGGTTTTACGTATGCTTTTAAAGGCAAAATTAAAACGTAAAGGTTCGCAAATGCAAGAGCAGTACAAAGACGACAAAGAATTTTTAGCGTCGATTACATCTAAGCTAGAACTGCTTACAACTTTTAATTTTCATCGCAGTTCAGATTACGACGATGTTTTAAATATTTTAACTTCGATCTCTGAGGCGATTGATATGCAGACGGTGAAAGAGAATCCGGCGCTGTACACGGCTCACCACGTGCACGCGGCGAAAGCCCGCGAAGACGTTCTTGCAAACGACGTCGATCAAGCGGCGGCAAATTCGAATGAGAAATCACAGTATCATCATAATGATCACAGAGCACAACTTGATCGTTGGTCACAGCTTTTAAAATACGATAAAGGCAACTTGTACATTATTAAAGAACTTGTAGAAACGACAGAAGAGTTAAAAGTAAAAGTTGAGCTTTATAATCTTGAACAAGAAAACAAAGAACTTAAATTGCCTGTGCCAAATTTAATTGTAGTCGATAGTTTTGAAGGCTTGCGCGCTCTGGTAAATCGCGACCAAGAAAAAATAAAAGCCGGTAAAGAAGCTAAAAAATCAAATAACCATGATCCTGAATTGGCCGAAATCGAAGCGGCTAAAAAAGCCAAGCCATCAAGTGGCCATGGCGATCAAAACGCAGCCTAGAGCTTGTGTTGCTCCGGTATCTTTTCAATCAAAAAATAGGGTGTATCAGCTTAAAACACTGAGCTCGAATCTATTCATTTTGTTAAATTCAATATTAAAAATACCCTGAAATATTAAAGTTTTAACGCAGCATGTCGATAATACGTGTGACTATCGAACTGGACTAAAGGCTTGCCGGGTTGGCTAGGTCAGTTCCACATTATAAAGGAACACGTATGTCGCTTCGGATAAACACGAACGTGGCCGCTTTTGGCGTACAAACCGCCATGGCCAAAACTGAAAGGGAGCTGGAAAACTCTATGAAGAGTCTATCTTCAGGAAGCCGCTTTTCTCAGATCAGCACCGACCCTGCTGATAAAGCCATATCAGAAGATTTAAAAAGTGATATCGCTGGTATGGATGTGGCCCGCAGAAATGCGGAGCAGGCTGGAAGCTTTGCCGCCGTAGCTGAAGGTGGTATGGCTGAGCAGGCGAATTTAATTGTTCGCATGCGTGAGTTGGCTGTACAGGCGGCCAGTGATACTTACTCAGATACTGAACGATCGTTCATGCAAACTGAATTTGAAAAGTTACAACAAGAAGTTGATCGTATCGCGATGACGAGCGCTTTTGGCTCGAGAAAATTACTCGACGGAACATCACAGGAAATTGATATTCAGGTCGGTACAAACGGCGATGCGAATTCTAGAATTACCTTCAATGCAGAAACAGACACCACATTATCGGGATTAGGTATTACAGGTGCGACTGTCGCAGAAAAGTCTGATGCGCGTGATGCGCTTGAAGCTTTGGATGAAGGATTGAATCGTATTTCAATGCAAAGATCTAAGTATGGTGCTTTACAATCACGCTTAGAATCGACTTCTAATTTCTTGGCGGCCTCAATTGAAAGTGTGTCGGGTGCAAATTCAAAACTTGCAGATACAGATCTGGCCAAAGAAGTTTCAAACTTAAGAAAAAATCAGGTTCTTCAGCAATATCAAAGTGCACTTTTAAATACTGCCAACGAACAAGCCGGTATTGCTTTACGCCTTATTGGCTAAGTTTATTTTCAAAAAATTCTAATCAAAAATGGCTTTGGTCTGGGTGAAACTAGACCAAAAGCCAGGGGTTCTCAAAAAAAAGTTTAAAAATATTAACTAGTTATCTCGCTTACTTAACGTATTGCGTTAAATAAAAACTAGACCAAGGGCTAAAGTCGACTAGACCATGGTCCGAAATAGTTGTTGTACGTTAGGTGATCTAGAAGAAAGCGCAAGCGAGAGACCAGTTCGATAGTCAAACTTACCGGTCTTTAAAAATCCTCTAGAGAACTCATGAAGGAAAACCTTGGCAGTCACCATAGGCCCTTCATGGGTTCATCATCCTAAAAAATACAATTGAATATATTTTTTAAATTTTTGGGGTTTAACCAAAAAAATAACAAATAACTATTTTAGGGAAAATAGGGGGATATCTATATGGGTTTAAGAATTTCTACAAACATGGCGTCGATTTCTGCGCAACGTGCAATGTCTACACAGACTAAACGTTTAGAGAAGGCATCAGCTTCATTAGCGACAGGTAATCGTATTACTAAAGCCGCCGATGACTCTGCCGGTTTAGCGATCGCCGAGAATATGAGAATGGAAATCCGCGGTACTGTGCAAGCTCGTTCGAATGCGTTTAATGCGATTTCGACGATTCAGGTTGCAGAGGGTGGTCTTTCAGAGCAAGCCAACTTAATTGCACGTTTACGTGAGTTAGGTGTACAGGCGGCATCTGATACCGTAGGTGAGTCTGAGCGTTACTACTTACAACAAGAGGCGGCTTCAATCACAGAAGAGATTGACCGTATCTCTAAAACTACAAAATTTGGTGATAAGTTCTTATTAAATGGTACGAATCCAACATACGACTTCCACGTGGGATCTGATGCTTCAAAAGAAAATGTGATCACATTTACTTCTGAAGCCGATGCGACGATTGATGGTTTAGGTTTAGCAAGCGTTGATATCTCTGAAAAAGAGGGTGCGCGTGATATGTTAAGTACCTTAGATGGTGCCTTAGAAAAAGTATCAAGAATGCGTTCAGGTTTTGGTGCGGTTCAATCGCGCTTAGAATCTACGGTGAACGGTCTTGATGTTAAACAAGAAAACTTACAATCAGCTCGTTCACGCTTAATGGATGCGGACGTAGCGAAAGAATCTGCCGATTTAGCTTCAGCTTCGATGTTACAACAAGCTTCGATCAGCGTGTTATCACAAGCGAATCAACAACCATACCAAGCGATGAAACTTATCGGTTAATCGTAAAAGAAGTGGGGCATGTCTAACCGCATGCCCTGCGGACTTAGACCTTCGGGTTTTAAGTTTTAAGATTAGCTCGATTTTTCAAACTGATCTTACAAGTTAAAATTTAAAGATTTTAAAACGTTTTGGAGTTATCGCC
>CAMLRE010000140.1 GCA_946482355.1 uncultured Bdellovibrio sp. | reverse complement strand
CTTTATACAGCGAGAATGAATGCAAACGGTGACGTTTGTCTTTGATCAGCCTTGAATACTCTTTATAGGCATCCGCCCATTTTTCGTTTTCGAAATAATATTCGCCTAAAGCAAAGTGAGCTTCGCCTACAAATGGCGAATTTGGATAACGGCGGGTTAATTGATCGTAGTAACTTGCGCCCTTAGCCGGTTCATTCAATTCAAAGTAGTTATAACCTAAGAAAAATAAGGCTTGGCTTACTTTTTCATCGTTCGGATAGTCACGTAAGAACCATTCATACAATTGAATCGCACGGCGGTTGTACTGCTGTGATTCTTTTATATCTAATCTAGGTTTAACTTTCGTTTTACCTTCTTGAAACTTGCGTAATTGATCGTCGTATTGATCCTGCTTACGGGCATCGACTAATGTTGATTTTTCAACATAAAGCTCGGCTAAACGTAACCATAGCTCTCCACGGTTCGGGCTGTTTTCAAATTTTTTTGTAAGCTTATATAGCTCTTGAATTTGACGATCCAATGTTTTTTCGTATTCCGCTTGGTCATCACCCGGTTCAAACTTTAAAATTTCAGTTGAACGTGGTGGTTTAACGATCTGCAAGTTTGTTTGCTGCGGTTTAAAACTAAACTGCGCATCCGGAACTGAAGTATCGTTTTTTTGCATCGACTGGATTTTACCACCGCGGCTGTCTTCACGAACTTTACTTAAAAGTTCGCCCACAGTCATTTTTTTAGCTTTTGATTGCGCGTGCGCGATCTCAGCTTTGGCTACCAGAATCCCAATTGTTGCAATAAAAAATATTAGCCATTGAATCATCTTCTTCATAAATTACTCGCAGCTTTGCTTTCCAAGATAGTGATAGTTACCAACTTCATCTAACCAGTATTCACCTTGAAACGGATAATATTCGTAACCATTTTGTACGTAGAAAGAACGATCTTGTTTATCGTCAACCTGAAGATCAGTTAAATCTTTACCGGCAATACGTTTTTTGATTGTTTCTTTTTTACCGTTAATCATTTCGTATCTGATTAAGCTTGCTTGTTCTTGTAAATCTTTAAGCTCAGTGTTCATGTTTTCTAAGTGAGCTTTAACCATATCACCCGTTAAATCTTTGGCACCCTTGATACGGTTATTTAAGATTTTAAGAGCGTATTGGCCCACAGCCGAACTGCGAAGTGCCGGGTTTTCTTCGATCATTCTTCTCTCTTCAACCACTTTTTTAATGTAAGCTAAAGAACGGCGAACGTTACCCTCTTGAGAAATTTTGTTCACTACTTTTAAAGGAAGTGTCGTTTTTTTAACAACGTCTTCTTCTTTTCTCATGATGTAAGCTTTTTCAACTTCTGAGTAATAACTTACTGAAGCTGGGTTCGATCTTAAGAAATTTTCGATGCTTGATTGAACCGGGCCGTACTGTTTTTCATATAGGCTTAATACTTTTTCGATCTCGTCATATTTACAGATGTATAAATAAACAATCGATCTTAAAAGTAATGATTCTGGAATAAAGAAATCTTCATAGTAGCTTGAGTGAAGCGACTGGAAGTTTGAAAGTGCCGAACGGAATCTGGCTGCGCGTAACATCGCCCAGCTTTTTTCAAACATCGCATCATGCCACATCACATGGTCACGAGGGATTTTTGAGTACATATCAATCGCGCCTTCAAAATCTTTTTTCTGATACATTGAACGTGCAATACCCATCATGGCAGCCACTTTATTTGTGTCTGTCACTTTAGCGTTATCACGAACATTTAAAAGTTTTTTGAATGTACCGATCGCTAGTTCTGGTTGTTTAGCTTCAGCTTGCGCTAAACCTAATTCATAGAGAGCATTAAAGTAATAACGGCTTTGTGGGCCTACTTTTGCAAATGATTGCGCGGCGGCTGCGAAATCACCGTTAGCTGATTTAATTTCACCTAAACGGTAATAAAGCATTTCACGGTGCTGATTTGGAACACTTGATACGTCAATTCTTTGAATCGCGTAGTTTAAAAGTGTTTCATCACCTAATCTGTCAGTTACAATTAATAATTTTTCAATCGCTTGGCGGGTAAAACGACCATCACCTGATTTAATTAAATCAACGAATTGAAATGCCGCCGTTTGATTTAAGTTCATTTCCATTAAGGCTTCGCCTAAATACAAACGTAATTGCGGGCGTTCAGCTAATAAATCGCTACGTTTTGTTAACGCGTATAATGTGTTAGCTGCCGATTGGTAATTACCGTTTTTAAATTGGGTAATTGCCGATTGGATCTGATTACGGGCATTGTTATTTTTTGAATCCGAATAAACTTTTGGCGCTGGTTTACGCTGAAAAGATTTCGGAATCGCTTTTTTCTTAGTTTGGGCTTCAGCTACATTTACTGTCGTAAAAGCCATCGCTAACGCTAGAACTAATGAGGTTGTTTTTAAAGTAATCATCTGTATGAAGCCTCCGGAAAGAAGAAACTGACACCTGCAGATAAGACTAAGTCATTGTAATTGCTTTTTTCTGGGCTGCCTGAAGTCGCCGTTGCAACTGGAGTTGCCGAGAAAGTGTTAAAGCTGTAATCCCAACGAAATGCCATTGATTTTGAAATCGCAAAGATTTGTCCTAAGCCCACATGAATCGTGGCGTTGCTGCCTTCTTGTGAGTTTGTTGAAGATGTACCGCCACCTAAAGAAAAATACATATCAAAAGGAACAATTGTATCATCTAGCGATGAAATTTTTCCGTAGATTGGACTCCAAACTAAATCAAGACCAACATAGCTTTTTGTGTAAATGAACTGTTCAGCAAGTAAGTTATGAGCTTCTTTGATTTCTTTTGTCGATTCGCGCTCAGAGTTTGTTAAAAACATTGAGTTGATCTCTAAACCAAAAGATTCAGTGAAGTTATACGAAAGATTAAGCTTTGCACCGATGTTGTTGTACCATGGTGTATTTGTCATCACCGTACCGGCTGCGAACAACTGAAAACGCTGAGTTTTTGGCATAAACTTCTTTTGAATAACCGAAACTTCGCTAAACGGAGCTAAACGATTAAGATCTTTTAAATCTTTAACTTCAGTCTGTTGCTGTTGGTTAGTTTGTTTTAACTGTGATGGTAAAGCTTCGTTTTCCTGCTTAGTTTCTTTAGCCGGAGGTGTTGAATACATACCTTCAACACTTACGATATCTTCGTCATCTAAAGATTGTTGTGCCTGCGCCAGAGGTGCTGCCAACAATGCTACTAAAATTAAATGTAAGTAAGAATTTAATTTCACTTGATCACCTCTAGAATAAATAATTTAAACCGACTTCTAAATTTGTCGTGTAAGTAATACGTTCTTCGAATTGGTCAAACGCCGGAGCTGTTGTGGGCGTTGTGCCGTTTGAACCATCTGTCATACCTGTGCCACCTTTAGCTTTGTAAAATGGGATCGGCGCTTGATGCACAAATAAACGTAAGTCAGCTTTTAACGATAATGATTTGTTGAAATAAAATCTTTCACCGATACCTAAAGCAATCGCTGGAAAAGATTTATGTTCATAAGCCACCATACCGGCTGCAGCTGAAGCGTAGATTGTCGTGTTAATAACCGCTAATTTAGATAATGATAACTTTCCGTAATACGGCTTCCAGTTATAATCTAACATTGTCGTGTTTTTTGGTTTTGGCGCACGGTTAAAATCAAGACCGTTATTGTCTTTTAAACCTTGGCCATCTTTTGATAAACCTGTGCTGTTTTGACTGAACATCACACCTAATGAATGTAATTCAGAAAAATGGTAATTCGCATCGATACCAAATTTAGCTGTGTCATAAATTGGTTCAGTTAACGCGTAACCACCGAAAAGGCCCACATCTAAGCGGCCTTTTGTAGCTACGTTACGGTTTTTCACACTTTGTGGGTGATCAAATACCGGATAAACCGATTCTTGCGCCAACTCATCCATGGGTACTTCTACCGGATCAGCGGCCATTGCAAGGTTTGTGAATAATAGAACAAACATCATGTTTACTATTTGCTTCATTGTTACTCCGCATGCTTTCTGCATGACTGTTTATTGCGTGCCTCCAGCACGACTTTTTGTAAAATCAACACGACTTTCTTTTGAATAAAAACCGTAATTTAAAATAAAATCCGCTACTTCACGAACAGCCCCATTACCAGCTGGGCGCTTAGTAATGTATTGAGAGGCCTCTTGCGCTTCTTCCATTGCATCTGGAACAGTGGCTGCAAAACCAACAGCTTTCAATAAAGGAACATCGAAGTAATCGTCTCCCATGTAAGCCATCTCAGAGGGTAAAATACCTGATTGTTTTTGCAGATCTTCAAACGGCGGTGTTTTGTTTAAAGCACCTTCGTAAAAGTATGAAATTCCTAACATCTTAGCGCGAGAACGAACGTCTTCAGCCGTAGCACCCGTAATGATAGCTACCTTGTAACCGTTTTCCAGCAAGGCCTTAATGCCTACACCATCACGAACGGAATAAATTCTTTTCCATTGCCCGTTAGAATCCATCCATAAACGGCAGTCGGTCAAAATCCCGTCAACGTCTAAAACTAACATCTTAATATTCTTTAATTTTTGTACATCTATTCCCACTCTTTAATTGTTAAAAATAAAAGCGTCACGGGCAACTGCCGCCATTCGAGTGAGGCGACCTTAGTCCTGTGAACTAGCCTTATGTAACAATGTTTATTGAGTGATAAGTGCGTTTACTAGACGATTGTCTGCGGTTGTTTTTTTAATTCCCAATAAATCGCCCATCTTGCACAATCAAAAAATCAGGAGAATGTCGTGAAAAATATTTCAGTAATCACAACAATTATGTTTCTATGTGCTTCTTTCGTTGAAGCCCAACAACTTAACGTTATTCAGGTAAAAGGAAATCGCGCGATTGTCGAAGTACAAACCGGCGAAAAATTAAAAGTTGGCGAAAGCTACGCCGTAGGAAAAGTTGATGGCGAAGTTTCACTTGATCCTGTGGCTGCAGGAAAAGGTTCACGTAATTACTTAGTGGGTTTAGATTTTGCTTTATCAAATACCAAAGCTGATACAGCAGGCGCGCAATCACAGCTTGATATCGATGCGACTTTAAAATTTGGCTGGAATAAAAAACAATATGAGTACGGACCTTTAGCTTCTCTTGATTATTCTAAATACGGCGGCGATAAACCTACGGTAGCGTGGGGCTTAGGCGGCTTTGGAACTTATAACTTTCAACCAAATATTATCGGCACGGATTTAATTTTCTCTGGTGATGCTGAATTCACTTTTGGCCAAAGAACTCAGACTGTGGTTACGCAAGAAGTAAAAACCACGCTAGTGGGATTAACTGTCGGACCATTTGTAAAATGGTACGGTATTAGTGACGACCACTGTATCCGTGGCGGTCTTGTTTTCGCATGGGATAAAGCTAGCGCCGGTGGCAACAGCGTAACAACAACAGGTGTTAACGCCGTAATCGGCATCTCAACTTACTTCTAAAATCGGTAGGCCGTTACTTTTTGGAAAGCAGCTTGTCAAAATTTGAAATCCGGTAAGTGCATTCGCTTACCGGATTTTTTTTACTCTTTTTCTGAATAATTAACTGGATCTAATCGTGCAAAATACGTTCGAATATGGCACGAAAATTATTAATTCGCACCTCTCAATCTCCCTACCACATTACCGGAAGATCCAATAATAAGGATTTCTTTTATGTTGAGCAGGATGCTCTATGGGAAATTTTTATGAAGGCTATGGCTCAGGCTGAAGCTCTCTTTAGTTGCAATTTTCACGCGTTTGTTTTGATGTCTAACCACTACCACTTACTCATCAGTACACCAGAAAATAATATCGATAAAGTAATGGAACATATTCAAAGAGAAGTTGCCAAAAAAGCTAACCGCAAGTCCTCGCGGATCAATCATTTTTTTGGCGGCCCGTACAAATGGTCATTAATTCACGAAGAAAACTACTATTGGAATACAGTTAAATACATCTTTCGTAACCCTATTAGAGCAGGAGTTTGCAACACTGTATCTAGTTACAGCTATTCATCACTCAATAAAAACCATAAGGAAATTCATTGGAAAATGGTTGATTTTTTTAATGATAAAACAAAACCTGTGGTTTTAGATAATGACTGGCTAAACGAACCTTTTCTCAATGAAATAGAAGAAA
>CAMLRE010000139.1 GCA_946482355.1 uncultured Bdellovibrio sp. | reverse complement strand
GACGACCTCCAGCTCCATTATTTAAGTTTGGCTGAACTGGTTGAGAAAAGCCACTAGACTGGCCATACCCTTGGCCCATTGTCTGGCTAATTGCTTTTTGCTGAATAGATTCTGCTGTTGAGGACGGAAGTCTAGGTACTTGCTTACGATCGTGTGGATTACGCAGCAAGAAAAATAAACTACTCGGATTAGTTGAAACTAAATACACAAGATCCTGCGCACTTGATGAATCAACTTCGATTGTCACGTTACCGTATTTCGTATCACCTGTTAAAGTTGTCTGGATTAAGCCACGGCCCGAAGGATCTTTTTCAATCGTGCGTGGAATACTGTTATTTAGGTTCACGCCTGTAGCTAAGATAATAATATCTTGCATAAGTAAAACAACTTCGCGCTTTTGAGCAGCACCTTTACCTGTATCAACAACAGCATAAATATCTACACGGTCACCCGGACGAATTAAACCTGCGTTGGCGCGGGTAGGATCAACCGGAATTGTAACTGCACGTTTATTCGGAGAAACTTGAATTGCCATTCCAGTATCTGGGCCTGGCTCTAAAACCTTATTTTTTGTTAATGTCTGACCTTTTTTGATAGGAATAGCAGCTACTGTTCCCACAACATCCGGAATATCAGAGAAAGCATCCGGTTCAACATCGCTTTTATATTTTTCAACAACTTCTAAAGCGTTGTCGTAAATTGTATCTAAATCACGAATATCTTCTTTAGCAACAACGACACGCGCCTTTGCTCCAAGTTGTTTATCGACTTCAGCTTTTTTCTCTTGGGAATATGTGTACAACATGAAGGTTGCAAAGATGCCTGCACCTAAAGAAATCCACAAATTTTTTGATTCATTTGGTCCCATCATTCCCCCAAAAAAGTCGAATACTTAATTCGTCACCTTACATTCGGCATTTAAACAGATTCCATAAACGGTCTTGATCCAGATTTCTGGGGTAGCCGGCATAGTTTCTTTACCTTCTGATTCTGAAGTTACAGACCAAATACCAGTGCCGCTTGGACCTCCGTCTGCAAATTTATGGCTATCGCCATCACCTTTGATGTTATCCGGAAAAGATACCTTACGAACTGTAGCTGGCCAAATGTCGCGTTGTTCGGTAGGAACGTTACCATCTTGAATAGTTCCATGAACGCGGGTCATTGCTTTTTTATAGTTAATTTTAAAATCAGCTCCAGGGCGGAAATACATTAAGTTCGCACGAAAACGAAAAGTTTCTAAAGTGTAATTATAAGAAGCAATTGAATTTAAAATACCGGAATGAATCGCCCCGAAAAATCCCAGTGTGAAGTTAAATAAAATAACAATCGTAAATAGAACAGGAATCGACTCTACTAAAGCCATTCCACGTTCGGTTTTTTTAAAGGTGCGCGGCTGTTTATTATTTTTCATTTTAGCACCCATTGTCTTCTATGGCGGCGTATTTCTCATCTACTCTTGAATCGCCATTGTTTAACGGAGAATTTGTCCACGCAGATTCTTGCGAAAGTTGGGTTATACCTTGGGTAAATTTTTCTTTAAAAAAATTCTTACATTCATCGTAGGAAGGGTGGCGAAATAAAACGGCACGCACCGGAAATTTAAATTCTTGCGGAGACTCTGTCACCTTACCCAAAAAAGGAACTTGCAAGCCTTTAAATAAAATAAGATCAATACTTGATTCAACACCAATCCAGGGATGACGGGCTTCGCCACCTGGCTCAGAGGCATTGTCTTTATCAATCGCACTGTCTTTTTTCTTAATCATGTCAGAAATGTCACCAACAGCAAAATCATTGGTTTCGTTGGCTTTTGGCATTCTAAACCACGGAGAGTCAGCACCTTCACCTGTTAATAGCGGAAAAGCTGCTGTTAGGCTTGAGTATTTGAGGGTGGCTAATGTTTTGGAATCACCGGCCACTTTATTTCCAGCTGCATGAGTACGCGCTGCAGACCATACGATATACTGGGCGATTTCAACTGTTGTTAAAGCAAATGTTAAAGCAAAAATTAACATACCCGAGCCAATAACCATCGTGAATGCAAAAAGAAATTCTGCAGTCATAAAACCTGAATTGTTTTTTGGTACTTGGCTAAATTTTTTCACGATCTATCTCGGATCAGAGCTTAACGCTCGGCTAATAGAGTTAGGGTGGCATTGCGAAAGATTTTGTTTTTTCTTATTCGCGCCTAAGCCTTCGCAAGATTCACGAAAAGTTCCAAAACCTGTCATGTTGCGCATGCTTTTTACAGGACCACTGAATAATTTTGTAATCATTTTTTGTTGTTTGATTTTTCCGGTGACGAACATAAAAGTTCCGATCAACAGAGCCAAAAGTAGCACACCTTCAATAGCAAATTGTCCTCGTCGATTACGAAGAACCGAAAATTTACTCTTTCTTTTCCCACGGCACGCGTTCACTGTCGCCTCCGGAATTAGGATAAGGTTTGAAGCCACTACCTGTCGCTAGCTGCGTTTCTACACGAGCTCCTAATTTAACACTTCCGTTATGGAAGCCATTCTTAGGTGCTCTTAACAAAGCGGGCATCAAAACGAGTCCCGCCAAAGCTAAGAGTACGACGTATTCAATCGTCATGAGATACTATTCAACTTTCGTTGAATCTTGTACTGATTGACCGATTTTACCGCTTAAATCTTCTGTTGTTTCGCCCAATTTCTTTTTGATTTTTGGACCAAACACCATAACGATACCTACAACAACCGCAACTAGTAAGATGTACTCTGTAGCACCTTGACCACGGTTATTTTTTAACATGTTTTTTCTTAAACGATTTCTTAACTTAGCTAACATTTTAGGCCCCCTATTTACGCTATATATGAACTTTATCGACTTATTTTAAGAAAAACTTGAATAGATATTTTAAAGAGCGGTGTCTCATTTTAAGAAAAATAGCTTGGATATTACCCCGACCAAGGCCTAGAATACAGAATAGCTCTTACTATGACCGACGCATCAGACTTAATATTGTTCAGTTAGCCATGAAAACTTCTATAAACACAGATCTAACTATTAAAGGCGAAAGCGTGCACGTGCAGACCGAAGACTGGGGTCACGAGCATAAAAAACTTGTTGCGCGTGTATATCGACACGGCCGCATGGTGAAATCGTTTGAAGTTCCTTATGAAAAACTAACAGCGCCGCTAACAGATAAAGTGCGCCAAGGTTATGCCCAACAATTGCATCAAAAAGTAATCGACTGGGTTCATGAGGGTGGAATGTAATGTCCCTTATTGAGCTAAGCCACGTTTATAAAACCTATCAGAACGATCGCCATGCTTTAAAAAATATTTCATTTTCTGCAGATGCCGGTGACTTTATTTTTCTGACCGGACATTCTGGAGCCGGAAAATCCACGCTATTTAAAATTTTATCAGCACAAGAATCTGCAACCAGTGGTTCAGTATCAGTCTTTGGTAAAAATATGACTGAATATGATTATCATAATATTCACGAATACCGCAGACAGATTGGTATTATCTTTCAGGATTTTAAGTTAATTCCGGAGATCACTAATCGCGCTAACTTAGAAATTCCGCTAAGTGTTTTAGGTAAAAGCCGAAAAGATATTGATGCTGAATTAATGCAGATCGTGGATCTAGTGGGAATCAAACATTCTTATCTTGATGAATACCCTGAATCGTTATCGGGTGGCGAACAGCAAAAAATCGCCGTAGCCCGCGCGATTATTCATCGCCCCAAAATTATCTTTGCCGATGAGCCTACAGGTAACTTAGATAAAGCGGCCAGTCTTAACATTTTAATGATTTTAAAAGAACTGACAAAATGGCAAACCACCGTTTTATTTGCAACCCATGATGAAAATCTAATGAGCCAGGTACAAGCCAAAGTGATTCACTTAAAAAACGGTGAGATCGAGAGTGCCCGGTTATGAAAAGTGTATTTCACATCATCATCGGTTTGTTTTTTTCATTGTTAGTATCTGTTTTAGTGACTCAAAACAACATCAACCTTTTTATGGGCGATGCCGACGATTTTAAAAAGGCGACGATTTATTTTAAACAAACGACCTTAGAATCAGAGGCTAATAAATTTGCCCAAGAAAAACTGCAAAAAGCAGAAAAGGTAAAAAAAATCAGCAAAGAAGATGCCATCAAAGATTTTAAAAACACTTTTGGTGATTTTTCAAAAAACCTTTCAGATTTAGATACATTAACAGATCTGGTGCCGATTTCTTACGAAGTTGTTTTTGCGACACTTGAAGACCGCAAACAGTTTATTTCAAATGAAGCTTCGAATGATTTAGTCGATGAAATTGTGGCGGTAGACCAAGTTTTTTCGCGATACACATCATTGCAAAAAAGTTTAGGGGCTTTTACTTTCACATTATTTGCGATCAGTTTTTTGGTTTGTGCACTGTTAACTTCATTATTGATTAAAAACATGATTAATAACGATCAACGGCAGATCGAAATCTATGCGCTGTTTGGCCAAAGTTACAGCGCGATTGTTAAAAAATATTTTAAAAACCTTTTAAGCTTTTTTGTAACAACCGCCGTATTAAGCCTGGTTGTTGTCTATGTGTTTTTTACGATCTTTAAAGTAAAACTTCATGCCACACCGGATTTAAAATTTATGGCCGAGCGCTTAACGTTTTTATCTGTGTCGCAGTTTTTAATTTTAGTTCTAAGTTTTGCGGTGGCGTATTTTGGTGGCTTGTATGTCGTTTTAAAGCGATCGGTCTTAAAATCATTTCAACGATAAAAGCATGAAATTTTTAATTATCTTTTTTATTACAGTGTTTGTTCAGGCGGCTCCCGAAAAGTCGCTCGAACAGAATATCCTGCAAATTGAAAAAGACATTGCCGAAGCTTACGCTAAAATTTCGGTGAATAATCAGGCTATTGCCACAGCAAAAAAACAAATTTCAGATATCAATCAAAATATCGAAGATAAAAAAAAGTATTTGGCCAAACGTTTATTAGCGCAAAAAAGCATTAAATCCATGAGTTGGTTTTTGGCGCTTGATACAAAAAACAAGGCCATTTTAGACCGTAATTTTAAAATTTTTAAAAATATTAATTCTTCGGATGTAACGGCTTTATATGAATACAAGCTGGCATTAGAAGAAGTTAAAAACCAGGAACAGCTATTAGAATCAGAAAATCAAAAGCTGGTTGAACTTACAAAATATTTACAAAACCAAGAGGCCAAACTTAAAAAGGCCGAACAAGAACAGATCGCTTTGTTAGAAAAAATCCGCAATATCGATCACTTGTTAAATTATAAAGGTAAACTTTCTTTACCTGTGCGCGCACCGTTACTTGAACGCTTCGGAAGTTCGCATGACCGTGATAACCAGTATGCGTTGTTGGTCAAAGGCCTAGTGATGGATGGTAAAGATAAACAAGCAGTCTCTGCTTTCGGTCCAGGCAAGGTCATTTTTCGTGACCAGGTTCCGTATTGGGGGGATTCTGTAATTATAAGTCACAAAGGTGGGTACTATTCGGTGTACGCCGGGGTGGATAATGCCGTCGTAAAAGTCGATGACGTTGTTTTAAACGAACAAATCATAGCTTACATGAACGGAAAAGAATTTTACTTCGAGCTTCGACACTTAAATATACCGTTAAATCCTTTAAGCTGGATTAGGAAAGACAATGACTAAAAAAATCTCTGGTGCATTAATTCTTTTATTCGTAGTGCTAACTGCAAAACCAATGTGGTCATGGGCCGAAGAAAGATATTCAGATTTACAAAACTTTTCAAAAATTCTGAATTTGGTGCAGCAGTATTACGTAGAACCTGTTGATACCAAAAAGCTTGTGAACGGTGCGATCAAAGGAATGTTACGTGAACTTGATCCACACACAAACTATATGCCACCAGATATCTTTAAAGATTTCGAATCAGAAACAGCCGGCGAATTCGGCGGTCTTGGTATCGAGATTTCAATTCAAAATGGCGTGTTAACCATTATTTCTCCGATCGAAGATACTCCAGCTTGGAAAGCCGGAATCAAACCGGGCGATAAAGTGATTGCGATTGATGGCAATTCAACAAAAGGTTTTTCTTTAGTTGAAGCTTCGGCCCTTTTAAAAGGTAAACGTGGCGAACCAGTCGTTTTATCAGTCGTTCGTGATAATGCGGATAAACCTGTGGATATCACTGTGGTGCGCGGCCAGGTTAAAATTAAATCTGTTAAAGCCACGCAACTTGATGATGGTTATTTATACGTAAAAATCACAAGCTTTATCGAAACAACTC
>CAMLRE010000138.1 GCA_946482355.1 uncultured Bdellovibrio sp. | reverse complement strand
ATCGGTTAGAAAGTTCTTTTTTGGCATTGTCTGAGAAATAAAAACGGAATTTTTTATTTCAGGTAAGGCTTTTAATACATCAGCGTATGTTTCAAGACTTACGCCACCAGAATTTCCGTGGCAGCTTGTACACTTAGGCACAAGTACATTTTGATTAATCAGATTATATGAAAGCTTTAATTTTTCTTCTGCTGGTAAGCTCATTTGTTCATTTAGATCTGAATTTAAATCGCCCGGAATTGTTACTCTCGAGTAACGACAGCCTGAAGCCATAAAAATCAGAAATACAAATGAGCTAATTCTTTTCATGATTACTTAATAAATTCTGCAGAAACAAATGTTCCGTCTAAATTGACGTAGACATTTAATGTTAACGCACTTTCAGAAGATTTCATTTGTGTACGGGCTACAGTTTTACCGTTTAACTGACCTTTAGTTAAAGTGATTGTGGTTAAAGCGGTATAAAACGGTTTTACTGTGGCCTCTTTTTCCCCGTTTTCTAAAACATAGTGTAAACCATTTTCCATAAGCGTAATAGCATCTACACCAGTCCAACCTTCATCAGGACCTGGGTTACCACCAGGAAGCACGTTGTAAGATAACGGTTTTCCGTTGCTATCATAAACTACGTCCATTTGAAGTGCCTCACCTACCGCAGGCTGAGTTTGGTACACACGCACTTTGTAATAAGCCGGTGCTTGATTTTGCACTACAGTCACTTCCATCTTCGCAGCTTTTGCTAAGAAAGAACCATCGATTTTATTTAAACTCACTAAACGATCAACTCTGTGAGCTGTTAATTCTGCGGCTTTTGCTTTTACGATGCCTGGAGCAGCTTCTTGCGCAAACGCCATTTGTGCTACAGTTAAAATTCCCATCGCAAATGCGAATAATTTAGATTTCATTTTTTTCCTCCGTAAATTTATTTACAGTTATTAGATTTAAAGGCTTCTGGGTCCATCGCCATTTGTGCATACGTTATGCCAAGCATTCGCATGTCTGCATCTGCAACTTTTGACGATGTAAAAATATCCGAAACAATGTCATGCAACATATGATTATTATCAAACGACGCTGAAATTTTCGGAAATTTATTAAAAAATAGCGGCGCTTCTGTTTTTGTTTCAGGCATCATGTCAAAATAAGCTGAATCCGGCAGATCACTGATCAGCTCCCAAAAATCAGCTGTAACTTTCTCGACGGCAGCATCACGCTCTAGCAGAGAAGGCTTCATCAGTGCTTCGTACAGTTTAATCTGAAACCAATGATAAGACCAAATTAACAAGTTAAAGCTTGGAAATTTTCTTCTAAATTCTTTAGAAAAATAATGACCATCCATGAAGAGCATCGTTTTACAAACGTCAGTAATGGCAATTCGGTTACTGGCCTTATACTGAACAAAAATCTCCTGAATACGCTTATCCATTGCAGGCCCTCTATCTTTAGAGGTCGCTAACACATCTAAAACATATTGGTGTAATAAGTGCGACCAATCAAAAACATCAACCATCAATGGAAAAGTAAAAACATACTTTGGCGCAATTTCATCTTCATCAACTTTAACTGTTGGTGGATTCTTTAAGATTTCCATCACTTCAGATAGAATTTGTTTTTCAAAAGCATCTGGATCTGTAATTTGGCCTCTATTATGAATCAGTCTTTCATAAACCAAGGCATGCCCGTAGTCGAAAGCAAATAACAAGCTCTGCGCCTTAGGGTACATTTCTCCGAACTTATAAGCTTCAACTGGCTGCGGATACCAAGTTGGACCTGCATTTGTCGTACTCGCAAAAATTACTAAGCTGATTCCGATAAATAAGTTTGCTACAAATCTCACTTGTTACCTCGATCAACAAGTACCATGTGAGTTTCATTCCAGCGATAGCGAATAAGCGCATCTGTGGGAAGCATGATTGTCGGGTCTCGAATTTCATAATAAATGTAAGTGTCCCAGTTTTCTTCTTTGCCACCAGTTGTTGGCCAACCTGGTTTAATCGGACCTTGGCAGCTAAAATCATTAGCTACAAAATAAATTTTTAAAACATAATCAGGTAAGAGCGGTGTTGGGTTACCGCCACCAAAACGATTGTCCTGACCATTCACAAAAACACAAGTTAAAGGAAGTTTTTCTCCATTAATATCAATGTACGACCCAGCCTTAGTAAAAATACGATCGTAGAAATTTCTATAAAAATGCGGGTCTTTATCTCCATTAATATGGTAGTCACCTAAAATTGGAATTTCATAAGCCGGCGTATCCCAAGTGAGTGCGTATGAAACAGTCGATTTTATTCCTGGAAATGGAATTTCAAATTCTACGTTACTGCGAATTTTATAAGTCATATCGCGGTAAAAATCCGGACCTGGAATTTTTTGTCCAGGTAATGGCAAGTGATCTGCTGAAACCAGCAGAGGCATTACTAATAATATAGCTAACAATATATTTTTCATTATCCTTGTCCTTTTAATAGCATTAAAATTTCTTCCATTTTTTCTTGAATAACTTCATTGTTACGGCTCGCAACAGCAGCCTTTACACAATGTTTCATGTGACCTTCAATAATAGATACTTCAAGGCCCTTAAGAGCTGATCTAACGGCTTTAATCTGGTGCACGATGTCTGGACAATATCTGTGTTCATGAATCATACGCTCGATACCCTCAACCTGACCTTTAATACGACTCAAGCGACGAAGTTCTCCCGTGTGATCATGGGCTGCATGGGCGTGCTGTTTCTTACTGCTGTTTTTTTCTTTGATGATTTCTGGCACTTTGTCCTCCGATATAGGCATACAACTATACCCCAGTAGGGTATATGTCAACAACTCTAGTTTTGCTTATTCTCCCCATAGGTAATACTAAAAATAGGCCTTTGTGCGTCAAAAAAAACTTATTGCATACCCCCGTAGGGTATTTTAAATCTAAGGCAATTCCAAACAGGAGAATCTTATGAAGTCACTTTTCACTTTACTAACAGCGATTATAGCCACAGCTACAATTTTTTCTGCGAGCACTAGCTTTGCTCACGGCGACGACCGCATTTCCGTTGAGGCCGAAACACAAGGCGCATTAACAGCGGCAGAAAATATTGAATTTTCTTTTCAAATGTATGACGAAGATACAAAAAAAGCTGTTGCTGAATCTGATTTAAATGAATCGCACACTAAAAAATTACACTTAGTCGTTTACGATGCTTCTTTAAATGAGTTTAACCATGTTCACCCGACTTTCGATGGTCAGGTTTGGAAGTCTGAATTAAATTTATTAACAAATGGCTCTTACTACATCTGGGCTCAAGGCGTTTTATTAGATGGCACTGAGTTTTCAGCTTCATACCGCGTAAACGTTATTGGCGGAAAACCCGCAAGACCCGTTGTTTCATTAGGTAACAACAGAACGGCTGCTGTTGAAAACACTGTTGTTGATCTTTCTAAACAAAAAATCAAAGCCGGAAAAATGACAATGTTAACTTATACAGTCAGCCGCAACGATGGCACACAACCAGACGTTACGCCTTACCTAGGCGCCAATGCCCATGTTATCGCGGTTTCGCCAGATGGTTCTGACTTAATTCATGCGCACCCGATGGATGGCAATACGCCGAGCACCGGAATGATTCATGTTACATTTCCGACAGCTGGCGATTATCGCATTTGGGTTCAAATTATTGATGCGGGAATTCTTAAAACCATTCCATTATCTGTCACAGTACAAAAATAATTAATTTAAATGTCACAAATCGTGAGGCTCGATCATAGTAGTTAGAGAAGAAGGTATATCCAAAATATGTTAGACCGTATTATCAAATTCTCTCTTTCTCACCGCTTATTAGTTATCGCGTTT
Organism: uncultured Bdellovibrio sp.; assembly: GCA_946482355.1. The sequence continues at coordinate 2,423 of CAMLRE010000138.1, read as the reverse complement.
GCAGCACTTGTTGTGTCTTACGGCGGCTGGCTTGCCACAAACTTGCCAGTCGATGTTTTTCCTGACCTAAACCGACCTACGGTTACAGTCATGACTGAAGCCACAGGCCTGGCCCCGGAAGAAGTGGAAACACTTGTTACATTCCCCCTAGAGACCGCACTCAATGGACTGCCTGGAGTTGAAAGAGTTCGCTCTAATTCAGGTGTTGGATTAAGTATTGTGTACATTGAATTTGCCTGGGGTACTGATATCTTCAGAAACCGCCAACTTGTTCAGGAAAAACTTTCTTTAGCCCAAGAAAAACTTCCAAAAAATATTACCCCGATTATGGGACCGATTTCGTCGATCATGGGCGAAATTCAACTTATTGGTCTCACATCGCAAGATCCAGAAATGAAGCCTATGGATCTACGTACATTGGCTGATTGGACAATTAGACCTCGCTTATTAAGTATTCCAGGCATTGCCCAGGTTATTTCAATTGGCGGTGGCGTTAGGCAATATCAAATTCTTCTATCTGCTGAAAAAATTCAAAAATTACAGCTATCAATTGAAGACATTGAAAATAATCTTTCAAAAGTAAGCCTGAATTCAACGGGCGGCTTTATTAATATTGAAAAAAATGAATCTTTAATTCGCGTCATTGGAGCCATTAGAAACAAAGAAGAACTCTTAGACTCTGTCGTAGGATTTCACTTAGGCCGTCCAGTTGTTGTTCGTGATGTTGCTGAAGTCCGTGAAGCCCCGCAAACAATGCGTGGCGAAGCCAGTATTAACGCTAAAAGTGGCGTGATCATCAGTGTACAAAAACAGCCCGGCGCAAGCACGATTGACCTAACTCACGAAATTGAAAAAGCCTTAGCCGAACTTAAAACATCTCTTCCCGCTAAAGTTGAGCTTAATGGCAATCTATTTAAACAGGCCCATTTTATTGAATCGTCTATAGCCAACGTTAAAGAAGCTCTTCGTGATGGCGTTATCTTAGTCTTAATTGTTCTATTTCTATTTTTAATGAATTTCAGAACTACTGTTATTACAATGACAGCGATCCCTCTAAGTTTTGTTTTAACAGCTGTTGTGTTTCACTTTTTTGGATTATCGGTTAACACCATGACATTAGGCGGATTAGCTATCGCCATCGGTGAACTTGTCGATGATGCCATTGTGGATGTTGAAAACGTTTTTCGAAGACTTCGCGAAAACAAATTGGCAGCACACCCTAAAAACACTTTAAAAGTGATCTATGAAGCTTCCAGCGAAGTTAGAAACTCTATCGTCATCGCTACAATCATAGTTTGTCTCGTTTTCATTCCTCTGTTTACCATGAGTGGAATTGAAGGAAAATTATTCGTACCATTAGGTGTTGCATACATCGTCTCCCTATTAGCCTCTATGGTTATTTCATTAACCGTAACACCAGCTTTATGCTCATACCTTCTTAACAAAGGAAGCCTTCTTGAACATAAAGAAGGAAAATTAGTAACCACTCTAAAAGCTTGGGACACAAAATTACTTAATAAGGCCCTGTTACATCCACGAGCTGTCATGGGCACAACACTTGGACTCTTTTTATTCGCATTAATCTTGGCCTCATTTATGGGTCGTGATTTTTTACCTAAATTCAATGAAGGTACCGCGACTATTTCAATGATGGCACAACCTGGTATTTCTTTAGACGAATCTAATAAATTAGGTTTTCAAGCTGAAGAACTGATTTTAAAAACTCCTGAAGTTAAATCAGTCTCACGCCGCACTGGCCGTGCCGAACAAGATGAACATGCTGAAGGTGTTCACTCTTCTGAAATTGATGTTGATTTTAAAGAAACTGGAAGACCACGCGAAGTTGTTTTATCTGAAATCAGACAAAACTTGGCTTCAATAGAAAATGTCTTTGTAAATATCGGCCAACCAATTTCACATAGACTTGATCACTTACTTTCAGGTGTACGCGCCCAAATCGCGATCAAAATATTTGGCCCTGACCTGACGGTATTACGTTCAAAATCCGCAGAAATATTTAAAGCTCTTGAAGGCACAAAAGGACTAACAGATCTTCAAATCGAGCAACAGGTATTAATCCCACAGGTAAAAATTCAGCTCTTAAGAGATGAAGCCGTCAAATACGGTATCGTAGTTGGCGAGTTATCTGCCCTTATGGAAAAAGCGCTTCAAGGCGAAGTCGTTGGTCAGGTTTTAGAAGGACAAAAAAGTATCGACCTGATGATGCGTTTTGATGAAAAATCAAGAACAGATCTTGATCTTATCAAATCAACGGCCATCAAAACTATGCCGGATGGAACTAAAATCACCGTTGAAAAAGTAGCGGATGTTTATGAATCTACAGGACCAAACATTATTAATCGCGAAAATGCACAAAGAAGAATTGTCGTTCAAGCGAATTCTTCTGGTCGAGATTTAGATGG
>CAMLRE010000137.1 GCA_946482355.1 uncultured Bdellovibrio sp. | reverse complement strand
AAATGCACATTGTACAAATGAATACGCTGTTTAAGATCAGGAATTTCGACTTCACAGTGCAACAACCCCCGTTGTTCAAAGCGGTTGGTCGACATCACGGTGTGTTTTTCTTGTACGATCGGAAAACGGCTTAACGTCGCATTGCCATAATGAAACTGTGAAAAAATCGCATTTTTTGCATACGAATAATGTGACCACAATTGATCCGCTAAAAATTCAAACTGCCCTTCGGTGGGCCAATTATTTTTTTCGCTTTTACTGTGTTCACCAACCACTTCTTGTAAAAGCACTATATCAGCCGACGTCGTACTTAAAGCTTCTTTGATCTTACGTAAGATATATTTAAGCCCACCCGTCGAAAAACCTTTGTGAATGTTATATGTCATTACTTTTAATTTCATAACCAATACCTAAACCAATAAAAAATGTTTGCGATAATTCGTAAAAAAATATTTGCGTGGGCCTTATCATCAAGCTGAATCAATTTCGACTGCGCAATGTCGGCATGCCATTGTTTTTCAAGCTTTTCTAACCATTGTTGTTGGTCAATCACGACCTCTACTTCAAGGTCATGAATAAGGCTGCGGTGATTAAAATTATAAGACCCCACCGTTCCCCACTGATCAACTATCATAGACTTAGCGTGCAAAATCCGGTCTTGATATTCAAAAATTTTAACGCCTGCTTTCAAGAGCCGATCGTATAAAAGCCACGCTGTCCACTTCATAAAAGGCATGTCGCTGATGGCGGGCAAACAAATACTCACGTCTACACCGCGACGCGCGGCTCTTGCTAAAGCGTTCACTGTTTTTCTGTTTGGCAAAAAATACGCTGTCGTAATCCAAATTCTTTTCTGCGCTTCATTAAAAGACTGAATAAGTTTTCTTAATCTGGCCAAGCGGTGTTTACGTCTGGCACTTAAATGTAAAACATTATAGTGAAAACGCCATGAGTAGGTTAAGCCATCAGGCTTAGCTTTTTCCCAGGCAAACTGGCTTGTACTCACTAGCGTTTCAATCGGCGCCCCACGCACTTCAACGCCGGTATCACGCCACGCTTGTAAACGTGATAATTCTTCGCTGTGAACTTTGTTAACATTTTGGCTTCCAACAAAGGCCACCTTCTGATCAATCAGAAAAACTTTTCTGTGGTCGCGGTTGTTCATCTTTCGAAACATCAGAAAAAAACGGCGAATATTTTTCCAGGTCAGGGTTTTAAAAGAAAACCGTTTTAAAAAATTCAAACGAATCGGCAGCGGATGATAAATCTTAAAATGAATGCCGTTGGCTTTACAATATTCATCAATATCAGCTAAAAAACCGATTGAACCTATACCATCTACCAAAAGGTAGACTTTAACTCCCCGAGCTCTGGCTTCTTTTAGGCTTTGCAGGATTTTTTTTCCGAGTTCGTCAAAGTTGAACATATACATTTCAACCCTGATTTCATAAACAGCCCGCCGGATACTTTCCAAAACAGAAGAAAAGTACCCATCACCAGAAAAATAAAATTTTACATCACTCCAGTTTTGCGCAGCCACGTGCTAACCGTCATTAAGCCGTACGTTTAACAACACTGTAACCGAAAATTCCACCAACTAAGGCCATCACGGCATGAAGCCAGATTGCCGCTCCAAATAAAGGCGCATAACCAAACAACGTATTTGTTTGCGGAAATAATCCAAGCACAGCAAAAACGACTGATATCATGAAGACCCAGCGTGAAAAACTGATCGAACGCGGAAGACTTAAAACCGGGTCACTGGCCGCAGCAATTCCCCATAATCCAAAACCGATTAAAATGGCTTTATTCACAATATTTAACGGAAAAATTCCTAAGAACAGGCCATAGCTGGTTTCGATTTTTAAAATAGGTAACCCGAAAGCTAAACCTGTAAACGCCGGAATTAACGATAACGCGCCGATAACCAGCATGACGATACCGCCCACCAGCGCAAAATTTTTTGCATTCATAAAAACCTCCATGTTAAGGGGTTAAATGAGCAAAACACGTGCGGGCTATTAGCTATTCCATTGTTTTTGACTTATAAATTACTGTGGTATTTCGCCCAGGGCTTGTGGCAAAAATCGTGTAGCTTATAACAAACAAATAGCTAATTGCGAGAATGAAACTACTTCGCTTTTAAGCTTAATTTAAAACCTAAAAGATCAATCAGCTTTAAGAATGTGTCCAGGCGCGGGTTTCCGTTTTCAGAAAGAACACGGTAAAGATTTTCGCGGTTAAGATCAGCTTCTTCTGCGAACTTTTTAAAGCCGCGCGCTGAAGCCACTGTTCTCATGGCCAGTAAAATTTCATCGGCATTATGACTTTCATCTATGGCATTTTGCAAATACACAATTTCAGAATGCGGATTACGTTTAAGGTTTTCTTTGATGATCGCTTGTTTGTAAAGTTGTGCTTTTGACATAGCTTATTTGTAGCTTGCAAGCTACATGGGGGCAAATTGTGTCTCTATGAAACATAGTAACCTAGACTTTAAGCCAACCCCGCTTCTAAAGCTTTCTCACAGAATGAAATTGGACTAAAATTGTCATTAGGCATGTCAACAAATTCTGGCCCTACTCTTTTGAATTCGACTCGTTCTAGGTTTTACCAAAACCTATTCATTCCTACTGCCAACGGTGAAAAAATCATCGCTGATATCGGAAAACTTAAATCCTGCTATGGTTACGATATTACCGCCGTAGTTATGCTCTTTCAAAAATACGGTTTAAGCGGACGCGTAGAACTTGAAAGTAAATCAGGTCAGATCAATGCGGTAGTTTTTCATGAAGGCGCTATTCAATTCATCGAATTGGCCGACAGCGATACCCGTATCGGTACGTTATTAGTGAATCACCGCTTGATCACGCAACAGCAGCTTGAGTTAGCTTTAAAAGAACAAACCGGCGTTCCAATCGGTGCGTACTTAGTTCAACGTGGCATTATCAACAAAGAACAAATCGGTTCTGTGTTACTGACTCAGTCTCGCACTCGTTTATCAAAAATGATCAGCGATGAGCAGTTTGCAATTCGCATTAAAGAATCAAATACCAAAATCAAAGCCTCTGAACTTAACGTGGCCCAATTTAATCTTCTTGTGCATGATTGGATTTTAAGTAAGTTTTCAGCAGAATGGCTAAATGCCCATTACCTTGAGTATTACAATTACACGGTGACTGTGAATTTCAGTAACTTCAGCCCCGCTGATGTTCAAAAGTTTTCAGTGTTCAGTTTATTTAATGTTGATAACTTTTTAGAAATTATCGACACGCAAAAGATCAGTGATTTAGCCTTGTTATTTGAAAATAATAAAAATCTTTTTAAGGCTTTACACTTTCTAATGCTTTTAAAATGGATTCAAATTGAGCCTTCGCGTGAAGTAGATACTTACGATTTAAAAATTAAACATATCTATAAACTGATCATGAATAAAACAGGTTTAGATCTGGCTTACTGGTTAAGTTTAATCACAAAGCAAGATGTGAATAACATTGAAACGATCTATGAAGAACTGCAAAGAACGTTTTTAGGACCTGAAACACTGACGAATGAATTTAAATTGGAAATTGATAAAAAGGTTTTAAATCTTTTAATTAATTTTCGTAATATTAAAAACACGCAGCCCGTAACCGAAGCCGCTGAAGAGAAAAAAGTAGCGCCCCCACAAACTGTAGATGTGAAACCGATAAAGGCTTTATTGTTAGCTGAACGTTACACTGAAGCTTTAGCCTTAGTTAAAAAACATAAAAACGCGATTGCTTCAGTGGCAGGCCTTCAGCTTTATTCAGCCTGGGCGCATTTAGGCTTGGCCCTTTTTAAAGGTACACAAATTTCAATGGGTACGCTTGAAAAAGAATTTTTAAATGTATTACCTGAAGATATGACTACAGCTGACTATCACTATGTGAATTACCTATTATTAAAAGTAAAAAAACAAGATAGCCAGGCCAACGTTGCACTCAAACGCGCCACTGATCAAGACGGCCGCATCAAAGAATACCCACAAAGCAAAGGCTTATTTGGTTGGTTTTAGAAAGTTCTGCCTACTGGCAGATCTTTCTATTGTTTTGATCTGCCTCACCGGCAGACCTTATTCTAAAGGGCCGCTTTTGGCGGCCTGCCATTTAATAGATAGTTTTATTTTTCACAGCCTAAAACGCTACGGAATAGCTTGCCGTGTAGTCGAAAGATTGGTCTTTTAGCTTTTGAAGCTGAGTTTCTTGATTACGTAAGTTGTAGTGAAAGCCGATACCGTAAAGTTTGTTTCCGTCAGCGTAGTGAAGATCTGTACGGAAATAAGCACGGGTACCCATTTTCGATTGGCTGCCTGAAATATCTGTCGGCAATAACCACGCATAACCTGCATGTAAGAAGCTTACAAAACGGCCGCGGTCGTACATGTTAAGACTTCCCTGCACGCCTAACTCTTTATTTAAAACTGAACTCATATTCACTTCTGAAGAATTATTTGAGTTGTAATCAACAGCCGTGTTTTTCTCAACCGCTGCACGAATGGCATAGCTGATACGATCAGTCAGCGCACGATTCACTGAGCCTGATAAGTTATATAAAAAACCCTGTGGGTTAGCGACTGTTACGCTGTTTACGTTAGAGACATACTTAATTGAACGAAAGTTCGCTGAAGCTGTCCAGAAGTGAAAGTACTTAGCAAACCATTGGTACTTTTCCTCTTTAGGCATTTGCTTCATAATGTAAGTACGTAATGAAATATCATATTCAGATAAGATCGATACGTTTTTTGTGCGCGTATTACCTTCAAAACGTGAAAATCCAAAGAACGGAGAAATCGAATACATGTTCAGGATTTTCATACGTTTATAAGGTGGAACGTAATACACAAGATCTAATTCTTTATTTGAATTATCTTTATTAAAGTAGTCTTGGTAAGCCGTCACTAAATTATCATTCGGAATTTTAAACGCCTCTTGTTCATAACCTACGTTAGTTTCCCAAGAGTAGTTATCCATTTCAACATCGATAAATTTAATCTGATAGTCTTTGCGTGCTACATTTTTCTTAACCGTAGACGGAATAATTAAACGTTTACGCGTTGTTAACTTAATCGACTCAAGCTCGTTGATTTTAACATCAAATAAAATACTTTTTTTAGGCTGATTTAAAATCAAACGACCGTAAGGATTTACTTTCTTCTTCGCGATCTGAACTTGTGGGTATCCCTCAAGAGGTGTCATCGGAGTTAAGCTTTTACACATTAAGTACTGCGTGATTTTATTACGCGTTGATAAACACACTGTCGTACCCGGAGCGATAACTAACTCTTGCGGCTGAGGAGCTGCTGCTACTGTACCGCTCACCTCTTCAGATGGCATGACAGGCTCAGGCGCCATAAATAATGTCGCCGTTGCACTAGCTGGCATTGGAAATGTTCTTAGCGCATTTAAGTCTTGATCTTTAACTGTAAAAACAACTTTGTTCTTTGGATTTTTCACTGTGACATTCCAAAGCCCTGCAAGCAAGATCTCTTGCTTTTTGATCAACAACTTTCCATCTTTGATTGTGGCGAAATCATCGTTCCAATCAATTTTATGACCACCGATATTAAAGATCTTTCCTTCAGAAACATCGTATTCAATGTACTGATTTAAAAATACAAACGGCAGCTGTGGCTTTTCAGCTAAAGCGACCTGCGGTAATATTAAAGAAAGTAATGCTGCAAAAAGTTTCATTGATCTCAATTCTTTAAAAATTTGAAATATTTTTGTTCAACAACGTCTAATTCTAATTCAGAACCATCTTCACCTTTTACGCTGCCGGCAACATTTAAAAAACCTTCGCCGAATTCTTTACCTTGCGAATAAAGAACATTTTTTTCAGCATTGCTATCTTCGTTAAAGTACGGAACATAGAACGAAGTGATTTTGCAATTTGGAGTGATAAAGCCCTGAACCATATTAACCTGGTCAATAAAGATTTTAGGAGCTTTAACAAATTCGATTTTAGCTGCAGACACTGCACCCATGAATTTAATCCATTCACGAATTCCCAGTGAATTGATCATTTTGACTTGATCAAGATTGATGACCATTTCGCCAGCCGGTTTAAGACCGTGTAGTTCTTGAGGGAAACTTTCATCAATTTGTCCGTTTAATGTAAGAACTGTTTTTCCGTTTTCATTTGATTGTGTGAATTGTAGTTTTGACATTTTTTATCCCTTAATGATGTGTATAGATTTTTGAATTTGGTTAATTTTCTTCTCAGAGACTCCGTAAGGTAAAATCGCCGTCACCCGCGACATCACATCTGGAATTAC
>CAMLRE010000136.1 GCA_946482355.1 uncultured Bdellovibrio sp. | reverse complement strand
GATAATTCTTTTTGATCACGTCTAAAACGTAATTCACTGTCGGCTGCATTTTATCAGCGTTAAATGTAAAATAACCATCGCCAGCGACTGTCATATCAAAAACTTTTTTCGATGAATCACGAATCGCTTGCGGTGATAGAATATAATTAATTTCGTTATTTGAAAGTGTGACTTGCTTACTCAATGTCGCGTCCTTTTACTTTTTTAAGCCCGTCAGTGTCTTTCGCTCCGCCTGGAGAGAAATAACCGGCTGCTTTTTTAGCTTCGATTTCAACTTGCGCATCAGCCGGAATTAATTCTGGCGGAATAGAAATACGATTTACAACTTCGATACCGCTTTTCACGATCGAGTCGTATTTCATGTTACTCATTGAATGTAAATTATGAATTTTTTTAATACCGAAGAAGTGTAATGCATCTGGCATAAATTCTTGAAAACGCGCATCTTCTGTACCCGCTACGCACTCAGTGCGTTTAAAGTAAGTGGCAGCTGTGTCGCCACCTTCTTGGCGTTTACGCGCGTTGTACACTAAGAACTTCGTCACTTCACCTAAAGCGCGGCCTTCTTTTCTGTAATACACGATAATACCCACACCACCGCGTTGAGCTGTGCGAGCCGCATCTTCGATTCCATACATCAAGTATGGACGGCATGTACAAATATCAGAACCGAATACGTCAGAACCATTACACTCATCGTGCACACGGCAAGTTAATTCTACTTCAGGTTTTGCTAAATCACGCGCATCACCAAAGATGTACGCTGTTGATGAACCAATTGGTGGTAACCAAACTTTTAAATCACGACGAGTGATAAATTCTGGATACATACCGCCTGTTTCTTGAAATAAAATTTTACGTAATTCACCTTCTGTGACATTTAAACGTTCTGCTACACCCGGTAAATACCAAACAGGCTCTAACGCTACTTTAGTTACGCGAATATCGCCGTTTTCTTTAACGATTTTACCGTCTGGTTTTAAACGGCCCGCTTTAATCGCTTCGTAAACTTCAGGTAATTGTAAATGCGCCTGAGTCATCGCAATCGTTGGACGGATGTCGTAACCTTTATCAAAAAATTCTTTGAAATGAATTTGCGGATCTAAACCCCATGGATCGTGAGTTACGATTTTAGTTGCATCTTGCCATTGTGGGTAAGGACCGATTGGTGTTGGAGCTTCAGTGTTATGAAGATCTGGTCTATGCACTGGAGAGAATTTTCCAGAAGCAATCGAAAGTGCACGGTATACAGTGTATGATCCTGAGTGAGCGCCAATCGCATTACGAGTTTTGTTATCTGTCATTGAGGCAACAACAGGTCCACGCTCAGCAGCGGTTTTGGCTCCCCAGTTAATGGGTAATGTTTCTTTATATTTAAGATTCGTGTGCGACGCTAAAATAATATGATTTGATTTTTTTGTTTCTGCCATAACAACCTTCTACGACATCCAATTAGAGTCGCTTTGCATTTCCCACTTAACTGTTACTTTTTTATAGTTAGACCAAAAATTTAAACTTTGTTCGCCAGTGATATCACCGTGACCAAATTTTGATTCCATTGTTCCACCGAAAGAGAACGGCTCACGCGGAACCGGAACTCCAACGTTTACACCCACCATACCAGCATGCGCTTCACGCGCTACACGCTCAGCTAAACCGCCATTTGAAGTAAACACTGAACACGCATTTCCGTATTCACTGCTGTTCGCAATGCTCATGGCTTGTGAAATGTCTTTACAACGAATGATTGATAACACCGGTCCGAATAATTCAACTTTTGAAGCTTCAGAATTTGGCTGAACATTATCTAAAATCGTAGGACCAATCCAGTTTCCACCTTCCATACCCGGAGGCGCTTTAGCTTTACGGCCATCAAGAATAACTTTCGCACCGGCTTTTTCAGCTGAAGCGATCGCATTATTTAAAAACTGAACTTGTTCTTTCGTAATGATGGCACCCATTTGTTTGCCAAGCTCTAACGAAGAAGCACGTTTTACGATTTGCTCGATGTGACCATTTGTATCACCTACTGCTAATAACACAGAAGCCGCCATACAACGTTGACCCGCACAACCTGTGAAAGAATCAGAAATACCAACGCCACTGATTTCAAGATTTGCGTCAGGAAGTAAAACGATATGATTTTTTGCTCCACCTAAAGCAAGAACACGTTTTCCTAAGTTTGTTCCGCGTTGGTAAACTAACTTAGCAATTTTTGTAGAACCGACAAAGCCAATCGCTTTAACCGCTGGATGATCGATAATTGCATTCACAGTTTCATGACCACCATGAAGAATTGTGAATACGCCATCAGGTAATCCCGCCTCTTTTAAAGCTTCTCCGATAAAATAAGAAGTTAATGGCGTTTTATCAGAAGGTTTCCACACGTAAGAGTTACCTAAAGCAATCGCAATTGGAATTGTCCACATCGGAACCATCGCTGGAAAATTAAACGGCGTAATGTTCGCAACCACTCCTAAAGCTTCGCGGCGGTATTCACAAGAAACACCACGTGATACTTCAGTTTTTCCACCGGTATCTAAATTTTGAATTGAAAGAGCGTATTCTAAAACTTCGATACCTTTCATAAGGCCGGCTTTAGCTTCGTCAAAAACTTTACCGCATTCGGCACCTTTGATTTTTGAAATTTTATCGATATCGCGAAGTAAGATATTGCGAAAGTTAAATAAAACTTTGCTACGCTCTTTGATAGGCAGTCGGCCCCACGCTTTTTGGGCTTCGTCTGCTGCTTTAATCGCTGTATTAATTTGTTCTAATGACGGAACTGAATATGTTCCGATTTGTTTGCCGTCGTAAGGAGAAACAACTGAACGTTCACCCTGTGAACCCGCAGTCCATTTTCCGGCAATGAGATTGTTTGCTGATACCAAGTTACCCTACCTTTTAATTTTGAGTAAAAGATAAGGTTAGAACATTTGCACTAATATTCAAAGAATTTACTGACTGATAACGCGAATCGAAAACGACTTTTAACTTACGACTTCTTCTCTAAAAGAGCGGCATAAAAGCCATCAAAGTTGTCTTTATGTGGCCATAAACGAATTTCTTTTTTGAAGCTCCATTTTTGCCCCTCAGGAGACGATAAAAACCATTTTACTTGATTTTCATTTTCCTGATTTAAAATGCTGCAAGTTGCATAAACCATAAGTCCACCAACTTTGCACATCTTCGAATAGTCTGTGATGATCTCACGTTGCAATGTTAAAAGACGGTCAATTTCATCTGGATTTAATTTCCATTTGGTATCTGGATTACGACGGATCACTCCCCAACCCGTACAAGGCACGTCTAATAACACACGATCAAACGAAGCCTCCAAACGCTTAACAGTTTTGCTGCCCTCGATCACTTTTGTTTCAACGATATCTACTTTATTACGAGCGGCGCGTTTTTTAAGTTCGCCTAATTTCCACTCGTGAATATCCATCGCAATGATCTTACCTTTATTCTTCATTAACGAGGCCATATGAAGTGATTTACCGCCGGCACCGGCACAAGCATCAACCACACGAAGACCAGGTTTTAAATCTAATAACGGTGCGATAAATTGCGAAGCCGCATCTTGAACTTCGAAGTAACCATTTTTAAAAGCTTGAGTGGTAAAAACATTTTTACGTTCGACCAAACGTAAACACTCTGGCAAACCTTCTACTTTTTCAGTAATGATTTCTTCTTTTTCTAATTCTTTCATTAAAGCTTCACGTTCAATTCGTAAAGTGTTGGTGCGAAGGTACACATCCGCCGGGCGGTTTAAGGCGTGCATGATTTGCTTCCACTCATCAGCGCCGAATTCTTTTTCGCCCATTTCGTTCATCCAATCAGGAAATGATTCAGTCACAACCAGTGGATATTTTTTCTTTAAATTGGCTTTAATAACATCGATATCAATCGGATATTCGTCTTGAAATTCTTCAGTGTCTAATCCGTTTTTCACTAAGTGGGCACACAATAAATTGTACGATTCATTTGATTCAGCCACAGTTTGGTAAAATCTGTGGTAACGAACGATTTGATAAATTGTTTCCGCGATAAATTTACGATCGCGTGAACCTAATTTTTTATTACCTTTGAATAATTTTTCGATCACTTTATCAGCGTATTTTTTGTTTTCAAAAATATCGTGTAAAGCTTCAGCGATTTTCTTTAAAACGTGAAAGTGTAATTTCATGGTGAAACTCCTTAAGTCCATAACGACCAAGAAGTTTCTTGAATCTTTAGAACGTAAATACTGCGCCGGCCGAAATGTAAGTTCCGTTAAGCTGGCCATCGCTTGTTAAGTGCAGATGGTTTTTTATACCACCTTCAACAAAAAAACCAGTGCTCTCGAATAAATTAAACAGGCGAAGACCTAAAAACATCTGATAATCTAAGGCAATCGTTGATTCACCATCGATTTGCTTGAAAAAAATTCCAGGCCCGGCGGCAAAACCGAAATACAGAGGAAATCTTGACGTCGCATCCGGAAACGTCATGCCGTACATAAAACTCATTTTCTGAGCTTTATCGCCAGCTACACGGTAAGTATTAAAACTTAAACGAATGATTTCATCAAAAAGCTCATAGTCTTGAGTTAAACGATAGCTTACATCAAGGCCTGTTTTAGCCACATCGTTTTCGCGATTTACACCCCAGTTATAGGCTTTTGAACTTGTGTAAGTTGAAAGACCTAATGCCATGTAGTGATCATCTGAAGTTAACGACTCAATTGTTGAAGGGTAACGAGGAGCCGAGGCTTCGTAACTTGAGTCGCCTTTAGCCTGAAAATATTTCGCAGCGGCTTTTTTGCCTACTAAGGGAGCGCCACCCGCAAAAGCCGTTGAACTCACGATGCTAAAACCAATAAGAATTATGTTAAATACTTTCATGTCTATGAGCATAAAATTACGCCCAGTCTTTGACCACAAATTACCCTCTAACGCCGTGCAAAAATCGAGTCCAGTTCTTTGAGCCTTATTGACCCAATTCCAAGCCTCACCTAGGTTACAAACCAGTAAGGACTTACAACCATGAAATGCCCTTTTTGCGGACATTCCGAAGACAAAGTTTTAGATACACGCGTACAGAAAGATGGAGGCATCCGCCGCCGTCGCGAATGTTTATCGTGTAAATCTAGATACTCAACTTTAGAAACCGTGGTTTTAAGTTACCCGTTTGTGATCAAAAAAGACGGACGCCGTGAACCTTTCAGCAAAGAAAAATTATTACGTGGTTTATCTTACGCTTGTAATAAACGCCCGGTTTCAACAGCTGCATTAGATGCGATCGTTGAACGAATTGCTTCTTGGGTTATTACTCGTGGTGAAGGTGAAATTTCTGCTCGTGTGATCGGCCGCCGTGTTATGGCTGAACTAAAACAACTCGACGACGTAGCTTACGTTAGATTCGCCAGTGTTTATAAAACCTTTAAAGACGTCCAGGATTTCGTGGAAAAACTTGAAGGTGATGAACTCATCGATATGATTGATACAGCGGGCCCGCAATTAAGTTTAACGACACAATTACAACCGCAACCGAAACAACAAGAACTGAAAGATACGAACAATGAGAAGACAATCAAGGGAACTCGCACTCCAGATCCTATTCCAAACTGAATTTGCCCCACAGATGTCTCTTTCTGATTTAGCTACGGTCTTTGATAAAAATTTCGAAGAAGCTACTCTTAAATACACTTATGACATCGTAAGAGCCGTGCAGGCCAACAAAGAAAAAATCGATGCAAAAATCCAAGAGGCGTCTCGCCACTGGAAGATTGACCGTATGGCTTCAGTTGACCGCAATATCATCCGCATTGCTGTTTGCGAAATCTTTTTTACTCCTGAATTAATCGAACCAAAAATCGCCATGAACGAAGCGATTGAAATTGCAAAAACTTACGGAACGCAAGAAGCGGCTTCATTTGTAAACGGTATCATTGATCAGGTGATCAGAAATGAAAGACGTTAATCTTTCGGCGACATCTTGTAAATTGTGGGTCTTAGTTGAAGACCCGCAAAACCCATGGTGGCAAAAGCTTAATTTCAATTCGGGCTTTTTGCTTTCAGAAATTCACCGCTACAGTAAAACTAAAACTCCGATGGAGTTATCGCAGTTAGTTCATGACATTGGTTTTCCGATGCGTCCGCATCCTGAGAAAAAACCATGGACACTTGTTGGTTGTAAAAATCACTTTGATGCTGACTGGTTATTCTTAATTCACGACCCTAAAGAATTTAAAAGCCAAGATTTAGAGCAAATCGTTGAACAACTTCAGATTAAAAACCTAAGATGTTTTGCGCCCTTTGAACCGGCAGCTAGCCTTAAAGCCAGATTAGAGCACTGTGACCTAGTCACCC
>CAMLRE010000135.1 GCA_946482355.1 uncultured Bdellovibrio sp. | reverse complement strand
GTATTGCTTTCGTTCGTATCTGCTCAGGAAAATTTGAGCGCGGTATGAAAGTAGGGCATTCGCGTTTAACAAAAGAATTGCGTTTATCATACTCATCACAATTTGTAGCGGCCGATAAAGAAACTGTCGAAGTCGCGTACGCAGGCGACATTGTGGGTGTAGGTGATACCGGAAACTTCGCCATCGGTGATAGTATTTCTTCAAACGGTAAAGTTAAATTCGAAGATATTCCAAAATTTGCGCCAGAGTTATTTGCTAAGCTTCAAGTAAAAGACGCCTTAAAACGTACAAAGCTTCAAGAAGCGTTAGTTCATTTATCTGAAGAGGGCGCGATTCAACTATTCGTTGATCCATTTGTTGGCGCGCAGGAATACATCATCGGTGCGGTCGGTGAACTTCAGTTTGAAGTACTAGTTCACCGTTTACAAGATGAGTATAACTTAGAAGCTAAACTTAACCGTTTACCATTTACCGTTGCCCGTTGGCCAAGAACTGCTGACGGAAAACCAGTCAGCCAGTTAAAAGGTAATTTTACGTTATTTAGAGATATGATCGATCAGCCGGTTTTACTTTTAAATCAAGAGTGGGATCTAAACTGGGCGAAAAAAGAAAACCCAGATGTTGATTTTGCAACATCGATTTCAAGAGCTAGATAAAGAAAAGCGAAGCTTGGATTTAATTATGATGAATGCATTGCAAGTTTCAAATCTAAAAAAGACTTACGAAGATCCAAAAGATCCTTCAAAGTCGACTCACGCTTTAAAAGGCATTAGCTTTGAAATTCGTCCCGGAGAAATTTTTGGCTTACTTGGTCCAAACGGAGCGGGTAAAACCACACTAATTTCTACGATCACAACTTTAGAAAAGCCTTCTTCTGGCGATGTGCAAGTGTTTGGTATTGGTGTTCAGGATAACCCACAGTTAGTAAAACAATACGTGGGTACCGTTCACCAAGAAGTGATCAATACAGGTTACTTCGATATTATTGAAATTTTAAAATTCCAATCTGGTTATTACGGATTAAATAAAAACATCGACCGTATTAATTTCTTAGTTGATCGTTTAGGCTTAAAACCGCACGCCCACAAAAAAGTAAAGCAATTATCAGGTGGTATGAAACGCCGGCTGATGATCGCGAAAGCGTTAGTGCATTCGCCAAAATTACTTTTATTAGATGAGCCAACAGCCGGTGTCGACGTAGAACTTCGTGAATCACTATGGAAGTTCGTTCGTGAATTACAGCGTGATGGTATGTCGATTTTACTCACGACTCATTACTTAGAAGAGGCTGAGCAGCTTTGTCACCGCATTGCGATCATCAATAAGGGAGAATTAAACTTCTTGGGAGACCCGAAAGAAGTGATTCAAAAATATTCGACTAAAAAACTAAATATCAAATTCACAAACGGTGAATCAAAAGAAATTCTTTCTTCAGCGGCTGATTCGTTAAACACAATCTTAGCGCAACATAAGATTTCAATAGCCGATGTGGCCGATATTTCAATGACCGAAGGAAAATTAGAAGAAGCATTTACGAAAGTGGTGAAGCAGTAATGAATACACCAGTTGCTAAGATCAATCCTTGGATTCCATTTATGACTCTGATTCATAGAGAAATTAAACGCTTTATGAAAGTTGTGATCCAAACAGTTGTTTCACCAATCATTTCATCATCACTTTATCTATTAATTTTTGGCGTGTCGTTAGGATCACAAGTTAATCTTAAATCAGGAATTCCGTACATTACGTTTTTAATTCCAGGTTTAATGATTATGGGTTTAATCAATAACTCATTTCAAAATTCGTCGTCTTCAATCGTTACTTCAAAATTCTCAGGTGATTTAGAAGATATTCGCGTAGCCCCAATTTCAAATAACCAAATCATCTGGGCTATGGGCATAGGTGGCATTATTCGCGGAACAACAGTAGCTTTAATTACGGGTATTGTAGGATTAATTTTTCACTACTTTATGACGGGAAATTTAATTCCGTTAGAGCATCCTTTTTTATTCGTGCTGTTTTTAGTTTTAAACGGTTTGATCTTTTCGTTCTGCGGAATCTTCGTGGCTTTCTTGGCGAGAACGTTTGATCAATTAAGTGCATTTTCGACATTTATTTTAATTCCGCTAACGTATTTAGGCGGGGTATTTATGTCGATTGAAGGCTTGCACCCATTCTGGCAAAAAGCCTGTCACTTAAACCCGGTGTTTTATTTAATTAATGGTTTTAGATATTCAATGTTAGGCCAAAGCGATGTGGAGCTAATGACCACAATCGCTGTAAGTTTCTTAGCGTTAGCTGTAACTTACGCCATGGCCATGTATTCGTTAGTAAAAGGCTCTTTTGCTAGGTGGTAGTATGATTTTTGAAGGTTTATCAGATAAGATTTTAAATTCAGTTAAAAAGCTAAAAGGTCAAAATAAGATCTCTGAATCAAATATCGAAGATGCGATCAAAGAGATTCGTTTAAGTTTATTAGAAGCTGACGTTCACTTTAAAGTGGTAAAAAACTTTATCGACCGTGTAAAAGCCAAAGCTCTGGGCACAGAAGTTTTATCAAACGTAAATCCAGGCCAAATGTTTACAAAAATCGTTCACGACGAATTAGTAAATACATTAGGTGGCGAAAAAGTAGATCTTAATGTCCGCGAAAAATTATCTGTGATTATGATGGTCGGTCTTCAAGGGGCCGGTAAAACTACATCAACAGCTAAACTTGGTTTATATATCCGTCAAAAGTTAGGTAAAAAAGTAGGTTTTGTTCCTGTCGATGTTTATCGTCCGGCGGCCATTGATCAATTACAAACTTTAGCTAAGCAAAATAATTTCTCATGTTACCCTTCAAAAGTAGGCGATAAGCCAGTTGATATTTTAACAAACGCCATCGAATGGGCAAAAACCGAAATGATCGATGTCTTACTTGTTGATACAGCCGGTCGTTTACAAATTGATGAAGAGCTAATGAATGAATTAGCTGATCTTAAAAAAGTAGTGACTCCGACTGAAATTTTACTAGTGGCCGATGCGATGTTAGGTCAACAGTCGGTGAATGTCGCTGAAACGTTTCACCAAAAATTAAATCTGACAGGCTTAGTACTTACAAAAGTAGACGGCGATGCCAGAGGTGGTGCGGCTTTATCAATCCGCGAAGTTACAGGTATTCCAATTAAGTTTTTAGGTTTAGGCGAAAAAGTTTCAGCACTTGAAGTATTTCACCCAGATCGTCTTGCAGGACGAATCTTAGATATGGGTGACGTGTTATCATTAGTAGAAAAAGCGCAAGACGTGATTGATGCGAAAGAAGCTGAACGTTCGGCAAAACGCATGATGAATAACGAATTCACGCTAGAAGACTTCTTAGCGCAGATTCACCAGCTTAAAAAACTGGGCGGTTTTGAGAGCATGTTGAAATTTCTACCCGGTATGGGCGAGATCTCAAAGCAGATGAAAAACATGACCCCGCCAGATAATGAAATTAAAAAGATCGAAGCGATCATCAGTTCTATGACCATTCAAGAGCGCAATGACCATAGAATCCTTAATGGCTCAAGGCGTCAAAGGATTGCCTCTGGTTCGGGCACACAGGTTTCTGACGTGAATAAACTAGTTAAGCAGTTCGAAGAAGCTAAGAAAATGATGAGTGGTATGATGAAAATGGGCCTTGGTGGTAAAGGAAAAGGCAACCCATTCGGTGGCTTCGGGGGCAAGGGTTCGGGATTTCCGTTCTAAAAATCATTAAAAGTGATTGATCTTGCGCAATATAAGATATAAAAACTTAGTCTTTGAGAAAGCTTAAGGGCTTTATTTTTCACATTAAGAGGTATTTCAAATGGTAGTTATTCGTCTAGCTCGCGTTGGTGCTAAGCATGATCCTAAATACAGAATCACTGTTGCTGATTCTCGCCGTTATGTAACTGGCAAATTTATCGAAGTATTAGGAACATACATCCCAACTCCTAAAGGTAAGCAAACTAAAGTTGTTTTAAACACAACTAAAGCTCAAGAGTGGTTAGCTAAAGGTGCACAACCTTCAGAAACTGTAAGACACGTATTAAAATTAGGTGGCGTTACTTTACCAGCTCGTAAAAAGTCTCCATCTAAGACTAAAAACAAGAACGCTAAAAAAGAAGCGTAATTGAAACAATAATATAGAGTAGATCTCCTAATGAGGCGTTTACGGTAAAAATCCTGTAAAATTGCTTGAGGTCTGCTGAATATTTTGTCAAACTTGGATTAGGTTTCGGGGGGAACAATGGATAATCTAAAAGAACTTGTTGAGCATATGGCGAAATCATTAGTTGATAAGCCAGAGAATGTAGAAGTTGATGAGATTCCAGGACAACAAACGACTCTTCTAGCGCTTAAAGTTGATAAAGAAGACCTTGGAAAAGTAATCGGTAAACAAGGTAAAACAGCTGCCGCAATGAGAACAATCATCCGTGCTGCTGGTACTAAGTTAAATAAACGCTATCACTTAGATATCGTAGAATAACTTAATAACGATAAAATCGAACTTCAAAAAAAGGAGTCTTTGTAAAGACTCCTTTTTTTTATTCTGAGACCTGTTCATTCGAACACCACAATGCTAGAAGCACACTTATAAATGGCTAATCAAGACATGCGACTTATTGGAAAGATCAAAGACGCTCACGGCTTACGTGGCGATGTCTATATCATTTTCTTTTCTAAAGATTACTCTTACGTAGATCTAATCGATGAATTGTACGTTGAAGATACACCTTACGAAGTTATTAAAGCCGGCGAACATAAAGACGGCCTTAAAGTTCAATTAAAAGGTGTAACTGATCGTAATCAATCTGAAGCTTTGATCGGAAAACAAATTTATTTACCGAGTGATTTCTTCTTTGAACAAGACGAAGAAGAAGGAATGTTCTTAGCTGAAATCGAAAACTTTAAAGTGATCGATAAAACACTCGGTGAAATCGGAACAATCACTGGTTTTTCTTCAAACGTAGCTCAAGATTTATTAATCGTAACCACAGCTTTAAAAAAGCAGGTTGAAATTCCTTTCGTTGATCAGTTTGTAGTAGAGATTGATCATGATAATAAAATTCTTCAGATGGATTTACCTGAAGGCTTACTTGATATTAACGATTAGGCCGAAATCATGAAGTTTACCTACTTAACTCTTTTTCCAGAGCTTATTCAAAACTACTTAAGCGATGCACTTTTAAAAAAAGCCGAAGATAAAAAGTTATTACAATTTAATGTCGTAAACCTTCGTAAATACTCAGATAATAAATATAACTCGGTTGACGATACAGCGTATGGCGGTGGTGATGGTATGCTTCTTCGCCCAGATATCGCAGACGCGTGCTTCAATGATTTATACAAATCACCAGAATACAAACCAGAATCAACTTTAAGAATTTATCTTTCTCCGCAAGGTGAAAAGTTAGATCAAGCCATGTTACATAAGTTTTTAAAGTATAATCACTTGGTTTTATTAAGTGGACGTTACGGTGGAATCGATCAACGTATTATTAATCATCACATTGATATGGAAGTTTCATTAGGTGATTTCGTATTAAGTGGGGGAGAACTAGCTTCTCTGGCGTTAACAGAAAGCTTATCGCGCTTTATTCCGGGTGTACTTGGTCATGATCAATCAGTGATTGCCGATTCATTTCATAATGGTTTATTAGAAGCTCCCCAATTTACAAAGCCCGCAACTTGGGGCGCTGAAAAAGTTCCTGATGTTTTACTTTCTGGTCATCACGAAAAAATCGCTAGCTGGAAACATCACATGGCCATATTAATCACGTGGAAAAAACGCCGTGATTTATTTTTACAGGCTCAAAAAGAATTAGTTGGTACGACATTAAAAAATCATCTTAAGTTTTTAAGCGAATTAACCAATGAAGAAATCGAATCATCGGGTTTAACTCGCGAAGATGTCGCCCATCACATGAATGAGGTTAAAAGTTTATGAAACGTAAAGCCCCTTTAGCTGTAGCCTTACTTCATTATCCGATCGTTGATCGCCAAGGCGATATTTGCGCGACCAATATCACAAATTTTGATATTCACGATATCGCCAGAAGCTGCCGTGTGTACGGTGTTGAACGCTATTACCTGGTTCACCCGATGCAAGAGCAACAGATGTTTGTTGGCCGAGTTTTAGACCACTGGAGAACTGGCGAAGGGTCTAGAATGAACCCTATGAGAAAAACGGCTCTAACCGACGTCAGAACAGCCAGTAATGTCGAAGAGGCATTAGCTGATTGGGGGCATCCTAACGCTCGAATCGTATCGACCCATGCCCGTAACCTTCCCGGGCAGGAAAAGTTTACCTTTGAGCGCTTTAAAAACGTTCTGGAGAACGATGAAGACCCCTATCT
>CAMLRE010000134.1 GCA_946482355.1 uncultured Bdellovibrio sp. | reverse complement strand
TGAATCAACAAAATTTATTAGTCCTACAAAAACTCCGGAGTACTTAGCTGCCGGTTGCCCTGTGGTTTCGACTCCGATTCCCGATGTGGTTGAACCTTACGGAGAACGTGAGCTAGTGCACATTGCACGAACTCCGGAGGATTTTGTTTTAGCTTGTGAAAAAGCTTTTAAACAGCACGAAACGGCACCGAACTGGTTAAGTATGGTCGATGAATTTTTAGCGGATATGTCGTGGGATAAAACATTTTTACAAATGGCAAAGCATGAACATGAAATCAGATCACAACAGCATTGAGCTGTGGGCGGGGTTAGAGCATACCATTAACCGCGTTCAAGACAGCTATAAAGATCAAATTGCAAAAATTGGTTTAGAAGAAGGGCTGCCAGATTTTTCGCTGCTGAAAGATCTGGGGCTTAAAAAATTTCGCTGTCCATTTTTGTGGGAAAAGATCGCAGCCCACGATAACCCTGAAAAATTAAACTGGGATTATTGTGAAAAGTTTTTAAATGGGCTCAAACAGTGCGATATAGAGCCGATTGCAGGCTTTCTTCATCATGGCAGTGGGCCGGCTTTTACAAATTTGTTGGATACCGGGTTTGCAGAAAAATTTCAGCATTTTGCTGGAAAGTTTGCCGAAAAATTTCCGCAAGTTAAATACTACACACCCATTAATGAACCGCTTACAACGGCTCGTTTTAGCGGTTTATACGGGCATTGGTATCCGCATAAAACAGATGATCATTCTTTTATTCGCGCATTGTACAATCAAATTAAGGCCATTATTTTAGCGATGCGAGAAATTCGTAAAATTAACCCTTTGGCACAATTAATTCAGACTGAAGATTTAGGCCGTACACAATCAAGCGAAAATTTAAAATACCAATGTGATTTTGAAAACGAACGCCGCTATCTTTCATTTGATTTACTGCAAGGAAAAGTAGATCAAAGCCATGCGCTTTATGATTATCTTAAACGAAGTGGGTTAACGGATGATAAATTGATCTGGCTTAAAGAAAATTCACTTAAACCAGATGTCATTGGTCTTAATCATTATCTGTTAAGCAGCAGGTACCTCGATGAAGACTATTCTCAATATCCACATATGAAAACCGATGGAAACGGAATTCACCGTTATGCCGATGTGGCTGCTGTAGATAAAGAAGATATTCTTTCGCCAACTCCTGAAAGCCTGTTTCGCGAAACGTGGCGACGTTACAAAATTCCTTTAGCCATCACCGAAGTTCATCTTAGAGGTTATCGTGAAGATCAAATGCGCTGGCTTTACGAATTAAAAACTGCCGCAGAAAAAGTCTCTAAAGAAGAGATTCCAGTCATAGCTATTACAGCATGGAGCCTTTACGGAGCTATGGACTGGAACACTTTGTGTACTCAGGATAACTATTTTTATGAATCCGGTGTGTTTGATCTGCGTTCTAAATTTCCGCGAAGAACCGCCTTGGCTGATATGTTAAAAGACTGGAATGCGGTTACGAAAGAAAAATTTCCTGTTCTTGAACAAGCCGGTTGGTGGAAGAAAGAAAAAAAATCAAGTTCAGGAAGACCGATTTTAGTGACGGGGGCCAGAGGAAGCCTTGGCCAAGCTTTTTTAAAGATTTGTTTAAAGCGAAATATTCACTGTATCGGTCTTACACGTGAAGAGTTGGATATTACCGATCAAAACGAAGTGCTCGGTAAAATCCGGCAATTAAAACCTTGGGCGATCATCAATGCAGCCGGATATGTCAGGGTTGATCGTGCCGAAACCGAACAGAAGCTCTGTCGAGCGCAGAACATTTTAGGCCCCACCAATTTAGCTAAAGCCTGCGCTGATGAAAAAATACAATTTCTTCACTTTTCAAGTGACCTGGTTTTTTCAGGAGATCAACAAACTCCCTATACCGAAGATCAACCGGTGGACCCGCTAAATATTTACGGAAAAACTAAAGCTGAATCAGAAAAAGAAATTTTAAATCTTAACTCAGAAAGCCTGATTGTACGCACAAGCTCATTTTTTAGCCCCTGGGATACGTACAATTTTATTTTTAAAATGCTGTCAGCGGTTAGTCAGAACAAAAGATTTACTGCGGTCAGTGACATCACTATATCGCCAACTTATGTGCCTGATCTTGTAAACCTCTGTCTTGATCTTTTATTAGATCGTGAACTGGGAATTGTGCATTTGGTGAACAACGGCGCTTTAACATGGTCTGATTTTGCATTAAAGGCGATTGAGATCGGTCAAAAAAAAGAACTGAGTCTTAGTTCGCGGTATTTAAATGCGGTAAGCGGAGATGAAATGAATTTTTTAGCAAAGCGACCGGCTTACAGTGCTCTAACTTCAAATCGTATTCGTATTATGAGTGAT
The DNA here is from genome assembly GCA_946482355.1 of uncultured Bdellovibrio sp. Next base: position 4,000 of record CAMLRE010000134.1, on the reverse strand, counting down.
TATGAAGAGGCCTTGCATCGCTATTTTGACGAGACAACACTTTTTACTAACTCACCGGAGTGTCTATGAAAAAATACAGTATTGCCATTGCCGGAGCAGGCTTTGCAGGTGCCGTTCTTGCCCGTGAACTTGTCGAAACCGGTTGTTTTCATGTTTCGGTGTTTGATGAACGTTCTCATGTTGCAGGAAATTGTCACACCCCGCGGGATGAAAAAACAGGAATTCGTCTGCACCAGTACGGACCTCATATTTTTAACACGAGCAGAGACGATGTCTGGGCGTACGTAAATCAATGGTCAGAGTTTGTTCCCTTTGTAAATCGTGTAAAGGCAGTAACGGATCAAGGTGTATTTACGCTTCCGGTGAATTTATTGACGATTAATCAGTTCTACAAAAAAGCTATGTCGCCCAGTGAAGCCAAAGAATTTATTGCCGAGCAGGGAGACAAATCAATTACTGAACCCCAAAGTTTTGAAGAACAAGCATTAAAATTTTTAGGAAAAGATTTATATAAAACATTTTTTTACGGTTATACGAAAAAACAGTGGGGTTGCGAACCCAGCGATTTACCGGCGTCGATTTTAAAACGTTTACCGGTTAGATTTAACTACGACGATAATTACTATAATCAAAAATACCAAGGTTTACCTAAAGACGGTTATACGGCCATCGTTGAAAAAATCTTAGACCATCCGGATATTAAAGTTTACTTAAACCAGAAAATTTCTTCAGACTTCAGAGAAAATTACGATCATCTTTTTTGGAGTGGACCTATCGATGCCTTTTTTAATTTTAGCGAAGGTCGGCTTAAATACCGCACTTTAAAATTTGAACGATTCGAAGCTGAAGGAGATTTTCAAGGTAACCCGGTTATTAACTACTGCGACGAAAAAATTCCATTTACCAGAATTTCTGAACACAAACACTTTTCGCCGTGGGAAGAATTTGAAAAAACCGTTTGTTTTCGTGAATACAGCGCTTTAGCCGAAGAAAAAGATACGCCTTATTATCCGTTGCGCTTAAATCAGGATAAAGAACTACTCAATAAATATGTACAAATGGCCCAGAATGAAAAAAAAGTAAGCTTTATCGGCCGTCTAGGAACTTATAGGTATTTAGATATGCATGTGGTGATTGGTGAGTCTCTTGATTTTGCCAAAGTCTGTAAAGCGACAGAAATTTCGCATTGGCCCCCATTTTACCAAAACCCTCTTTCTTAAAAAAAAGGAACGTCCTATGAATATTTTGATCACCGGCGGAGCCGGTTATATCGGAAGTCACGCTACACGCTATCTGCTTGATGAAGGGCATAAGGTCGTGGTTGTTGATAACTTGTCTCACGGCTTTCAAGCGGCCATTGATCCGCGCGCTATTTGGATGAAAATTTCAGTCCAGAATTTTGAAACCATGGTTGATACGTTAAAAGATCATCACATTGAAGCGGTGATTCATTTTGCGGGATACATTGAAGTGGGTGAAAGTGTAAAAAGCCCTTCAAAGTATTATGAAAATAATTTAGTAGGAACTTTTTGTTTGCTTGAAGCCTTACGGTCCACAGAAGTAAAAAAAATTGTTTTTTCTTCAACCGCTGCGGTTTATGGAAATCCGCTAGAGGTTCCGATTAAAGAAACAAACCCCTGTCGGCCCATTAACCCTTATGGACATACAAAGCGGGCAAGTGAGTTAATGATCCACGATTATTGCCAGGCTTACGGTATGGGGTATGCGGTATTACGTTATTTTAATGTCGCAGGAGCAGCTGCTGACGGAGCTATTGGCGAAGCTCACTATCCAGAAACACATTTGATTCCTAAAATTCTGCAGTCACTTCAAAACTTACAAGAACCTTTAAAAGTATTCGGACATGATTATCCGACATTTGATGGAACTTGTATTCGCGATTACATTCACGTGATGGATTTGGTGAAAGCGCATGCCTTAGCTGTTAAAGCCATCAGACCTGGTGAAGGAAACATCTATAACTTAGGAAGTGAAAAAGGATTTTCAGTAAAACAAGTGATCAGTACCTGCGAACAAGTAACGGGAAGAAAAATTTCTTACGAAGTTTGCGCCAGACGTGAGGGAGATCCCGCTATTCTTGTCGCTAGCAGCGAGAAAATTCGTCGCGAGTTAGGTTGGGTTTGTGATTATCCGCATCTTGAACAGATGATCAGACACGCTTGGCTTTGGCATAGCCAACATCCGCAAGGATATAAAAGTATTTGTCCGATTATCAATAAGTTATCAGTAGACTTTCAATAACTTTGCAGTAAATGTTGCGGTTTGTTCAAAACCTGTGGACAAAGAAAAGTTTGTCCGGGATTTTGTCTGGACAAAGTTTTGTCTGTCCATAAAACCCAAATAACCCCTTCTTTTTCAATATACAAACTTCTGAAGTCTTGCGAAACAGCAGTCATCGAAATTTGAAAAATTAAAAAATAACGCTTAGGGAGTTATTATGAATAAATTGATCGCAATCATCGCATTATTTGCGGCGACAACAGTTTCTGCTTACACAGAATCAACATCTTGGGAAACTTTACAGAATGATCCAAGAATCCAAATCGACGCTCCAACTGTATTCATGGGTCACGCTGTTGATTACATGTTTACTTGTAAAGACGGTGCTTTCTTACGCACGATCAAACCAGTTAAACAATGTGAAACGATCTACATTGGTCAAAACCAATCTAAAGAAGTTTGCAAAGGCGAAAAATACTTATCAACACCAATTAACTACGTTCGCACTTCTTGGGATTGCAACTACTTTGGCGGCGGTCATAACGGCCAAAACATTTGTAACGACAAAGTGATCTCTGGCACATACCCACTAACAGTTATGGTTAAAGTTTCTAAAGTTATGGGTGGTAAAAATGACCGTGTAGAGTTTTTATTTAACAAAGCTTTCACAGTACAAAATTGCCAATAATTTTAATTTTTAATTGAACAACAAAAACAAAATAACAAAAAGGGAGTTATTATGAACAAACTAATCGCAATTATCGCTTTATTCGCAGCTACTACAGCTTCTGCTTACACAGCAGATACATCTTGGGAAGTTTTACAAAACGATCCAAGAATCCAAATCGACGCACCTACGGTATTCATGGGTTCAGCTGTTGATTACATGTTTACTTGTAAAGATGGTAACAACTTACGTACTATCAAACCAGTTAAACAATGTGAAACTATCTACGTAGGTCACAACGATCGCCCAGTAACAACTTGCAAAGGCGCGAAATACTACTCAACACCAATCAACTACACTCGCACTTCTTGGGACTGCGACTACGTAGGTGGCGGTAATAACTCTCAACGCGTTTGCAAAGACAAAGTTATCTCTGGCACGTACCCATTAACAGTTATGGTTAAAGTTTCTAAAGTTATGGGTGGTAAAAATGACCGTGTAGAGTTTTTATTTAACAAAGCTTTCACAGTACCAAACTGCCAATAATTACAAGCATTTTGCTTAAATAATAAACGCCTTGAGCCACCCCTCGGTTTCAGGGCGTTTTCTCGTTGTGATTTAGAGTTCTTTACGATACTTGAAAACTTCAAAATTTAAGGTGTTTAGTGGAAATTAACGTCGAACGTAACTCGAGCGAACTGGATATTTCTATCTCTGATCAAGTATCACGGGATATCGAAGCCTATTTGTTACGTTTTAAAGACCCTAAAAAGGGCTTGAATATGCTGGCTTCAAAGTCGCAAATTCACGTAAAAACACTGACACGTCTACGCGATAAAATTCATACCCCGGTTTATTCTACGTTATATAAGCTTTACGCCTGTCTGTTAGATACACGTGTTATTAACGACCTGATTGAAAAAGCTCCGCCGGTGATTCGTGAACGTTTTAAACTTTCTGACCCGCAATTAAAATCTTCTCCGTTAAACCGTTTTCATTTTGATATCGAAAACGATATGCAAAAAGACCCTTGTTTTACCGAATTATATGTTCTGGCTGAAACAAGACCTTTTAGCACGTCGTATGTTGAAC
>CAMLRE010000133.1 GCA_946482355.1 uncultured Bdellovibrio sp. | reverse complement strand
TTTCTTTCGGTGATTACTTCAAAAAAGATGCGATTCACTACGCTTGGGAATTTCTAACAGTTGAATTAAAAATTCCAAAAGAAAAATTATACGTCACAGTTTTCTTAGACGATGATGAAGCCGCCGACATCTGGCACAAACAAGAAGGCGTACCTAAAGATCGTATTTTTCGTTTAGGTGAAAAAGATAACTTCTGGAGAATGGGTGACGTTGGCCCGTGCGGTCCATGTTCTGAAATTTTCTACGATCACGGCCCAGATTTTGGAAAAATCGCTGATCCTTTTGAATCTATCAAAGCCGGTGAAGATCGCTACGTAGAAATCTGGAATTTGGTTTTCATGCAATTTGAAGAAACTGCTCCAGGTCAAATGACTCCGCTTCCGAAACCTTCTGTAGATACAGGCTCTGGTTTTGAGCGTTTAACAGCAGCGGTTCAAGATTGCTGGAATAACTACAACACAGATTTATTCCAAGAAATTATCAAAACGGGTTTATCTAAAGCGAATTCAAAACTTGATTATAATGAAATGATGAAGTGGGAACGCGCTAATATTAAAACTTTAAATTCAGGCGCTGCTTTATCTGCTGAACAAAAACAAAAGTTTGAAGATCTAACTGCAGTTCGTGTATTAGCGGATCACTGCCGTTCGACTTCATTTTTGTTGGCTGACGGTGCTCTTCCGTCAAACGAAGGCCGTGGCTACGTGTTACGTCGTATCATGCGTCGTGCGATTCGCTACGGACGTAAAATTTCAACTGAAAAATCGTTATTACTTCCGATGTCTGAAGCTTTAATTGTTGCGATGGGTGATTTCTATCCAGAATTAAAACAACGTAAAGATGTTATTCTTTCAACGATTCGTGATGAAGAAGCGCGTTTCTTACAAACATTAGATAACGGAACAGCGATCTTTCACGACGAAATCAAAAAATTAAAAGCCGCTAATAGCAAAACGATTTCTGGCGAAACAATTTTCAAACTTTACGACACTTACGGATTTCCGGTAGATTTAACAGCGTTAATGGCTGCCGAATTAGGTTTTGCCGTAGATGAAGCTGGTTTTGAAAAAGCAATGCAAGCTTCAAAAGAAAAAGCCAAATCATCTTGGAAAGCTAAATCATTACAAGCTGATGAAAAACACGTGATCGAGTTCGGTCAAAAGCATTCTTCTCAGCCAACGAAATTTATTGGTTACGATCATTTAGTTTCAAAATCAAAAGTGATTGCCTTATCAAATGGTTCAAAAGAAGTAGCATCACTTAAAGCTGGCGAAACGGGTTATGCGATTTTAGACACAACACCTTTCTATGCTGAAGGTGGCGGTCAGGTTGGTGATCATGGTTTATTATTATCAACTAACGTAGATGCAAAAGTTCATGACTGCGTAAAACAAGGTTCAGTGTTCTTGCACCAGATCGAAGTTGTAACCGGTGAATTAAAATTAAATGAAACTGTTAACGCCCACGTTGAATCAAAAGAACGTCGTCAAACAGCAAGCAATCACTCGGCAACTCACTTAATGCATTCAGCTTTAAGAATCGTTTTAGGTACTCACGTAACGCAAGCGGGTTCATTAGTTGATAGCTCAAAAACGCGTTTCGACTTCACTCATAATAAACCGTTAACGGCTGAAGAGATTAAAAAAATCGAAGAGTTAGTGAACACTGAGATTTCTCATGCTCACACAGTTAAAGTTGAAAACATGCCACACAAAGCGGCCATTGATAAAGGCGCTATGGCTTTATTCGGTGAAAAATATGGTGATGAAGTTCGCGTCTTAACAATGGGTCAGCCGGTGTTAGCAGCGAATGAAAAACCGTTTTCAATCGAATTATGCGGTGGTACGCACGTTCATAATACAGCTGAAATCAGAGCGTTCAAAATCACATCTGAATCTGGCGTAAGTGCCGGTGTTCGCCGTATTGAAGCCATCACTGGTGATGCGGTGATTGAGTTATTTATGAAAAACACTGAAGAAGTTAAACAGGCACGTCTTGCAACTGGTTTAGCTTCTGACAAATCTATCGTTGAATGGATTGAAGCTAAAAAAGAAGAAATTAAAGATCTTCAAAAACAAATCAAAAAAGCTCAATCAGGCCAAATTAATGTGGATGAAATTGCAAAAACAGCGCAAACATTTGCCGGTGACGCCAAATACGTTTTTGCAGATCTTGCTTTAGATGATCGTGAAGTGCTTTCGCAAATTAACGACCAGTTAAAAAACAAAATTCAAAAAGGCGTTGTGATCGTGATGGGTTCTGGCGAAGCCACTCATCCAGTGATTATTTCTGTTACTAAAGATTTAACATCGCAGTACCAAGCGGGAACTTTATTAAAAGATTTCGCACAAGTACTGGGTGGTAAAGGTGGCGGACGTCCTGACTTTGCGCAAGGTGCAGTTCCTGATCGTTCTAAGATCAAAGAAGCTAACCAAGTTGTTCACACTAAATTGGGAATTAAGTAGCTCTTTAACTAGGGCTTAATTCCCCGTCTATTTTTTACATTCGCATGAGAGCTCTATGGCGATTGGCATAGAGCTGGCATTTCCGAAAATTTCTAAAAAAATTCTTCGGAAATGAAAGGAAAAAATCTCATGCAGTCTTTAATTAACAAAATTTTTACCATCCTATTTCTTGTTTTTGCCACGACGTTTGCGCAAGCAGCGCCTTGGGGCACAGTGCATGGTTACAAGTTCAATGATTTAAACGGTAACGGTGTTGATAATGGCGAACCTCGCTTAGGTGGCATCACTATTTCAATTCAAGGTAATGGCGTGCAAATGTCTGACATCACAGACGCTATGGGCCGCTATGATTTCACGAATCTTCCTTTTCAAGAGTACATCGTTTGCGAAGTGTTAGGTATTAACTCTCCTTGGACACCAACAACCCCTCAATGTGTCGAGATTGAACTGACTCCAAAAGATTCAAGCGACATGGTGATCTTTGGCAATAAACGTAAACCGGAAGAAGACAAAGGTTGCACCCGCACGCAAGGTTTCTGGGGCAGTAGCCCACAAGGCCAAGCTTTAGTAAAAGCGTTCTTCCCACCACCATCAACGTTAGCTTTAGGTGGTCACGGTTATACAGCAGCGCAATTAGATAGTATTTTAGATACTCCCGTGGGAGGAAACGCCATCATTAATTTAGCGCACCAGTTAATCGCCGCTAAATTAAATCTTTTAAATGGCGCAAGCTCAGCTCCGATTCTTACAACTATTAACAATGCCGATACAGCGATTGGCGCCCTGATCATTCCACCGATTGCAGGCGGCGCTGTCGTTTCTCCGGCATCACCACTGGGAATGACCATGACAAGCTTAGCTTCAGATTTAGATAAGTATAATAAAGGTGAAGCAGGAGTACCTCACTGCAACTAGACAGACATTAATTCCCCATTCATTCACCTATTATCGCATGGGATTTCTATGACCCTTGGCCCAAATCTGGCATTGAGGTACAGAGTTCGTTGAACTTTGCCCCGATGAAAGGAATAGAAAACCATGCGATTATTAAATCATAAAATCATTACGATTCTTTTATTAGCGTTTGCTTCTGTAACTGCAGCCCAAGCTGATACAACCGGCTCAGTCCAAGGCTACGTCTTTCATGATGCCAACAGCAATGGTTCAGACGATAGCGAAATGCGCTTACCGGGTTTTACGATTGTTTTAAAAAACCTGACAGGTTCAACGATTCGCATGGCTGATTTATCCAGCGTCGATGGTGGTTTTTCGTTTAAAGATCTGCCTTTTCAAAAATATCTTCTCTGCGAAGTTTTTCCATCTGATTCAAAATGGATAACCACAACGGCGCAATGCCAGGAAATCGAAGTTTCAGAAATGAATGCAGCCGTCATGATTACTATCGGAAATCGCCCAAGATTAGAAACCGACATCGGCTGTGTGCGCTCGTATGCAACATGGACCGGAACCCCTCAGGGACAATTGTTATTTAGATTTTTAGTTCAAGATCCAACAACAATTACACTCGGAACAGCGAAATATAATTCGCCACAGTTAATCACGCTCTTATCAACGCCACCCGGTGAAAACGCCTTACTGACTCTAGGGCACCAGCTAATCATTGCAAAAACAAATATTATGGCAACAGCCAGCGGAACTTCGGTTGCAGCCTCGATTGCTAACGCTGACACAGCTTTAGCCGATTTATCGATGCCCTTAGGAAATTCAAATTTTATTGATGCTAAAACACCTGAAGGAAGAAAAATGCTAAGACTTGCCAACGAGCTTAATAGATATAATGACGGCAAAGCCGGCGTTCCGATTTGTAATTAGAAAATTATTGGCCGCAAGTTAATTGCGGTAATTGGTTACGAACAGAATCAATCCAGCCTTTTAAAACGCTGGATTGATCTTCGCAAAGATCAACCTTATTAGATCCACAGGCATCAGAAGCCGAACCTAGTTGAATCACATCATTAGAAGTAACTACTTCGGCGTAAGGTTCTTGAATCACTTGTGCACAGGCTTCAGTCGCCGAAGGCCCACCACGGCAGACCGATGAACGCGAAAGAATCGAACGCACGTCAGCTAACAAATCATGAGATAAACAATAAGTTTTAAAATCACCACTGGCTTCATCATGTTCAGCTAAAACGCCTGATTCAGGATCTAAAACGTAATTCAATTTCGTCTTCACATAAAACTTATGTGAGCCTTTTTGCATTTCTGAATTTTGTTCAGTGAAAAATTTTAATTGCTGCACTTGCAGGTCAGATAAACTTTGCCCGTCGACTTTGTTATCGAGCTGTTGCGAAGTTTCATCGGCGAAATTACCGCGTGAACAGTTTTGATAAGAGAACAATAAAATTAGAACCAAAAAAACGATGTATTTAGTTTTCATTTTAAAGCCCCTTTTCACCCAGACTTCTTATCGGCATAAGTAAGACGTATCTAAATGGGAAAAAGGTACTTTTTAGAGATAAAAAAATAACTCCCTCAAAGGGTTGGTTTTAAAAACCGGTTCTTGAGGGAGTTATAAAATGTGATAGAGAATTTTTGCATTTGAGAGTCCGGACCGAAGTCCGGGTCTCTATTGTTACGGCTTTACGCCTTTGAACTATCCGCCGTGAGTAGCTTCTGTGCCTGTGCTTGCAGAGGCATAGAATTTCTTTTTAAGATCTACTTCAACCTGAGCTACTGTCGCTTTTAATAAAACTTCAAACATCTCTTCTGGGTTGATTTTGTAAAGCTGAGATAAGCTTCTTAAAGTATTTAACGGTGGATGTGAAATACCTCTTTCCCAGTTCGAAATAAATTGAGAAGTTGAGTAGCCTAATTTTTCAGCAACGTCCTTTTGCGATAAGCCGGATTGTACGCGTTTTTCTTTTAAGAACTTTGCAAGGATCTCTATCTGATTTGTTCTTTCTGTTGTTAGCATTGCGCTCTCCTTCAAGTAACTTTTCCTAAATAAAATCATACCTACAGGAAAATTCCGTGGCTTGACCTGTTACTTGAATACAGTTTAGCAACAAGGACTCATTTAATAAAGCATTATTGTCAAAAACCTGTTAAGTTTTCTACACAGAGTTTTGTTGAAATCTCGGCTCGCAAAATGCCCAATATTTTCGCAAACTTACCGCAGGACGCATTTAATTCGATTACGCCGGAAACAGATATGAAATTATGTCAAAACTAGACCTTTGACGGGAAAATCTCACATTGAGTCACATCTTAACAGCCCAAATATTATGTTAAGAACCCACAATTTACCCTCCCCAAAAAGGAGGGGTCGCTTAACAATAAAAAATAGCAAACGTGAGTTTAAAAACTCATTCAACTAAATTTGTTTAACAAATTTTTAATGTTAAAAACATGTTAAATAGATTTCTATTTATAACATTAAAGACACAAAAAACGACGCAAATCTAGACCAAGCCAGGCAAGCAAACCCAGTCCTTTTCAAAAAAGATTCAACTGAGAAAATTCAGCAATAATTCTTCAAACCAGATTTTTGAACACAAGTTTTTCACACTAAATTTTTACGAAGCCAGTAATTTTTCTGAAGAATCGAAAATACAAAAATAGCAGGATGCTATTTTTGCGCGAGCCAGAAGGGCGTAGCCCCGGAGCTTTAGCGAAGGGGTTTTGGGCAGGAGTGCGGACGGCTAGTCCCAAAACAAAAAACCCACTCTTGCGAGTGGGTTTTGAGAAAACCATCTTTGGAATGTCTTTCTGTATTCGGACAACTCGCAACGATTAACGTTTTGAGTATTGACCTCTACGACGAGCACCACGGATACCGTATTTTTTACGCTCAACCATACGAGGGTCACGAGTAACGAAGCCAGCTTTTTTAAGCTCGCCTTTGAATTCAGGATTGAAAGCGATTAATGCACGAGTAACACCGTGACGGATAGCTCCCGCTTGACCAGATT
>CAMLRE010000132.1 GCA_946482355.1 uncultured Bdellovibrio sp. | reverse complement strand
AAAAGCATACTAGGTTCCCTCCTATTGAAGGGGAACTTTATGAACAAAAATCTATTAAAACTGGCTACCTTAACTTTAACTAGCTTAATTACTTTAGGCGCCTCGGCAGAAAATCTTAAATGCAGAGAAACCAATTCATTTCGTCAGGCAAATATGTTTATCAATCGCGACGGGGGCATTGGGTTTAATGGCACATTTATCACGATTGATGCTTCATGGTTTTTTCAATCAGGCTTTAAAACAGTTAACCAATTAACTGGCCGTGCCTCTGATAAAGAATTTAAACCATCAGCTTTAGCTTTATACCTTTCACCTAAAGGTGCTTGCACAGATAACAATGATTCATTAAGCGAAAACTTTTCTTGTTCAGTTCAAAACGGCGAAATCGACGTGACTGGCAAAGAGTTCAAACAGATTGCTGACGGAAGCGCTGTTAGTTTCGAAGATGTTACAAAAACAATGCGAGTCAACGTGAATGTAAATATTGACGCTAAAATCAAGGTTATCGATATTAAGACCCGTACTATTCAATTAACGGGTGTAATCACTAATGCTAAAACTGGTGATTCAGTTAAAATTAACGAAGCTATGGAATGCACTGTAGAAGAATAGTGTCAGACTCTTTCTGTAAAATTTATTTGCTTGGGTATCCGGTAGCTTCTGAGAATTTAAAATATTTAGGTTCGCCAAAATATTGAAGAAAAGCTGGGTACTCTTGCACAAAGTGGCCCGTGCCGTAAACGACTAAAATACGGTCATATTTTTTAAAAAGTGTGTTGAGGTTACTCACCAGCATATAATCTCGGTTAAGGTTTACAGCACAACCTATTTTTTGAAAGTAATTGTCGTCTGGTTCGCAGTTAAAATCGTAATCAACTTTTTTAATTTTACTGTAATCAAATTTCTTTCCAGCATGTTTTTCGTACCAAGCAAAAAAACTTTTTGGAAGAGGCATGACGTCTTTTTTTAAAACGTCTCGTCGGTAGGGCATTCGCTGCAAAAATCTAAACCCGCGAATATCTATTTCTGTAAAACCTTTATTTAAAATAAAATCATGCTTTACTTCTTCATCGCGCGCCGGCTCGCCACCGATAAACGGAATTTTTTTGGTCATGGCAAGCTTTGCTCCTAGAGGCGCTGCCCAGCCATCGTCATAAAGGTCGGTTATGGTTTTAGATCGATATAACTCAGCATATTCGCTCGGCGATTCGCCTTTAGAAAACTCTAAACCTTCGATCACGATAATCTGCGGGTTTATTTCATTAAAAGTTTTTTCTAAGTAGAGATAAGTTTTGACGGGGTCTGCGTGGCGATCGCCAACAAACGCCAAAGTTTTTCCGTCTTTTTTAAAAACAGCCGATAAAGGAGAAGGGTATTGATTTTTTTCCTTCTGGTTCCAGGGTCGAACTAAATGCGGATTTAAATTCACCATTCCCATAAAAAATATTGAAAGCAAAAGTATTAACCGTTGCATTTTAATATTTTGAATCAACTTAACGTCGGCGTGAATAGCTAACACGTTTGCTTGTACTGCAAATAGATATTTGTTTTCAGCATTAGAACCCTGCGCCTTCTGGTTATCAGGGAGTACTAATCGAACTATCCTCTGTTTCAAGCAGAATAAAGCCAGTTGAAATCGCACAATGCGTGCGCCACTGGTTATTTTTCGACCCATCTAAATAAAGAACGATATCGAGGTTCGAGAATGAACTTTTTATCTTTATCATTAGTTGTGGATACAGCTAAAAAGTCGTTACTACCGAAGGGTTGTTGGTGGGGCACTCTTAGTAAATATTTTTTTCCGCTCGGAGATGGTGCGTATCTTGGCTCTTCAACCTTCATTACGAACTGAGAATTAGTTAGGTTCGCATCTAATTTCCAGATTTCATGTTTGTATGGTTTAACTTCTTTTAAGTAAGTGATCTCATTAGTAGTATCGACTCTATTTGGTTGTATACCTTCGGTTAAAAATCTAACGGAGTTCGTTTCCATATTGTATATAAAAAGATCGATAGGGAATTGCCCTAGTTTACTATAATCTCGTCCGTAACCCATCGAATTAAACTTTTCTTTTTGAGAAAAGAGCGACTCATCACGAAGTGAAGCGAATACGACTTCAGTAGAGTTAGCTAACCAAGTTAAGCCTTCGTCTATTGCGGGTCTTGGTGATTCGAATAAAAGTTTACCAGATTTAATATCGTAGATTCGCAATTTGTAAGCAGCTCCCAACATAAAATGGCTTTCATCATCTTTTGGTGCTTCAAGCTGTCTGTCGAATTCAAAAACGGCAAGCTTACTAAGATCTGGTGAGATTCGCATATCGCCACCTTTGCTTTTTATTTCTGAAATCTTTGAAAAGTTGCGGATATCCAAGATTAAAATAGATGGATCAACTTGATCTTTTGCTGAATGAGAAAAATCATCTATTTTTTCAACAACAGCCAGAATGTTGCCACGTGTGTCCCATTCTGAAGAATCTAATCCGTTTTTTAAACCTGGATCGACGATATCCCATTTTTTATTTTCAACATCGTAGCGATTTAAAATATTCTTTTCAGGCCAACCATTAGCCAGATTTTTCACGGTATAGATATATCCCGATTCGCCATTCAACACCGTAGCATTGGTCCAGTTCTTGATGGTCTGTTCGTCTGCAAAGCCTGCATAAGAAAGAACAATAAGAAAATATCCGATTTGACCAACAAATAAAGAGACGTAGCTGGCTATATTAATGCCAACCGAAAGCTTGAGAGATCTTAACCAACCAAGATTATCTCGGCGGTAGAGATAGATTAATGCCGGTGTTTCTGTAATGAGTGTAAGAATAAACATTGGGATATAAAGTTCACTCATGCGCCAATCTAATTGTTCTTTAAAAAATAATACTGCGGCGATTGAACCAAATGCGCTCGATATTGTATTAAAGACTGTAGCTCTCCAAACGTGTGTTCGCCAAGAAACTGTTTTTACAAATTTACGAAGAAGCGTTGATTCAATGAGAATAATAAATACGGTAAGTGTTGCTGCAGAGCCTGCGGTTTCCTTGGTAAATAGATTAAGTAAGGGATTGATAGCATCTGCTTTTGTAATTAAGGGAAAAAGCAATAGCAGTAGTGAGGCAATGATGCGGGCTTGAAATAGGTTAAACATAATTAAAATTATGCGTGATTGAGTGGATGATAATCAAGTGAAGTAAATACTATTTTAGTTATAAACTTATATTGCCCAACAAAATTTTCATTTTTGTACGTAGAAGCTAAGATGAAACGATGTCAAAACAGCGTTTCTAGTTGCCTCCACGTTTAAAAAAACAAACGATGGCCCAGTGACAGCAATATGAGGTTGGTCTTGTTTAGAAAATCAAAAGTCGTGTATTGCAGGCAAAAACTGGCTGCGTTTTAATGGACTATGAATAATTTTTTATGATTTTTAGTCAGAAAGAAAATTGGTTGCGGGGGCAGGATTCGAACCTACGACCTTCGGGTTATGAGCCCGACGAGCTACCGGGCTGCTCCACCCCGCGACTGACTGATGTGGGGTTAAGATAAGTTGCTAAGGCCGTAAAGTCACGCATTAGTTTTAAATAAAAATGCTTAATTAACTGTCTGTGTAACAATATAATCAGGATTTAGTGGTAATAAACCCAAAGAGGGCCAATCAGTAAGAACTGAAGATCCTGAAAAAACGAAGGTTTTTTGCCTTCAACATGATGCCCATAAAACTGACCGATCCACGCCACAACAAATATCGTAATATTTAGTGTTAAAAGTGGAGCACCCATATTCTGTAAAAGCATTAATAAAGAAGACGCGATCGCAAAAGTTAATAACATCAGTGCAAAAGGGCGAAGTCCCAAGCGCGCATAAAAAACTAACGCAGGTATCATCACGATATGCGACCAATTAATATAGTTAACGTTCGGAAACAAAAAACCTTTTGGGATGCACCATAACATTCCAACAACACTAAATAGAATTGCCGGAACGCAGATCAAATGAATCGCGCGATTAAGTTTGTTCTGGTGAGTTTCGCCGTAGGCCATAAGCCAATCGTTTAATGTTCTCATGTTTATAATTATACACCATATCACTTGGTTTATCGAACCCTTTCTGGGTCTAAACACGGGAACTAGCCGCAGCATTTTAATTTCAGCTCAAAACTAACGGTGTTTGGATTTGGAACAGAACTTGTATTGGGGATTAAGCAGTTTCGTTAACAAGGAGAACACCAATGAAAGAAAATACAAATATGCCAAATCAAAATCAAAACCAATCTCAACAAGGTGGTCAGGCAAATAAACCTAACCAAAACCAAAGTTCAAGCACTGGTACTGGCACAGGTTCATCAACGTCTTCGTCTCGTGAATCAAATTTCAATCAGGGACAAACTGGCGGCCAACAACAAAGATCAAATAAATAAGTTTTACTTGCAAAAGTAAAAGACAGACACACACATACATCCGAATCAACTCGTTGCCCTGAAAAAGCAACGAATTGGAAGAGTCTCATCGCAAGATGAGGCTCTTTTTTTTGAAAAGGATTGAGAAAATATGGAGCAACATATACCAACTAAGCTTCCCAGTGACATGATCCGCGCGGGCACAGGCGAAATGCAATGTGTAACTGAAGCTATAAAAAAACTAGAAGCGAAGGGCTATATTCATAATCTTACATTAGCCTATGACCACTTTAAAACCGAAGACGGAAAAATTAAACTTTATCCGAAAGATATTTTCTTCGATGAAGTGATGCGCTTTGAAAACACGTCTGATCCCGATGACCAATCCATTCTTTATGCGATCTCGTCACTGGTTGATGATGTTAAAGGAATTTACGTCGAGTCTTATGGTCTTTATCACGAAGACATTTCGCCACTGATGATTAAGCGGATGCAGTACTGTCATGCGCAAAGACAAAATTCCCCACATCAGAGTGGCACTGGCCTTGCTCTGTAATCAGTGTTTACAGATCACTGCTTAAAAGAGGAGTTTCAATGAAAAAAGCTAAACGTTCAACGCGTTCGTCGGGCGCGTCATCATCGCGTTCTAAATCAAAATCAAAAAATTACCGTACAACAAGTAGATCACGTTCACACGAACATGATGCCGATGATATGATTTATGATGAAGAGTACGAAGATTTTCGTCCGACAAGAAGTTTAAGCCGAAGTTCACGCACACGTGGCAGCAATGCCCAGACTTCAAAAGATGATATCGTTAAATTAATTTTACTTGATCATGCACCACTTAAACGTTTAATCGCTATTCTTAAAGACTCAGAATTAACTGTCAGAACTCGTAGAAGAGCTTTTGACCAGTTTGCGCCGCTTTTGTTAGTGCATGCCCACGCTGAGCAAGAAAGTTTTTATACTTTTCTAAAAGATGAAAACCGTGACCTTCGTGTTCATGGCTTAGAAGGCGATGTTGAACACGCTTTAGCTGAATACATGGTAGACGAAGTAAAAATGGCTGAAGATGCCGGTGTTTGGTCAGCTCGAGCAAAAGTGCTGGCAGAACTTGTAGAACATCACATCGAAGAAGAAGAGTCAGAGATTATTCCTGACTTTAAAAAAGAGGTCGATATTGAAGATCGCATATTGATTGGAAAGCAATATTTAGACTTAAAAGATCACTTCCGCCGAGAAGAAAGTCTAACTGAAGACGAAGTGGATGCGATCCAAGAAGAGCGAAACCGCGATTATCGCCCTTCAAATCTAATGCAGTAACTTGAAATTACGCGCGTTTTTCGCTATAAGTAAACCATGTCGAAATCGCGCAAATTTCTTTACTTAACAGTTTCCGGAGGCTTTCATATGCTTGCCGCAGTTATAGTCATGTTTTTAGCGCAACCGACAGGACAGGTTTACGATAATATTGAAGTAACTTCATACGTAACTCCGATTACTAAACCTAATGAAAGTAAATTAGAAAAGCCGAAGCACCAAAAAGTAAACGAAATCGCCGACCAATCTAAAGAAACATCAAACGAAACAAAAACACCGGTCGGTGGAACAAGCCACGAAGAAATCGCCGAAGAATTAGCTGCAGACGGGGCGATCACATCACCTGCGGTGTTACTCACAAAGACAAAAGCCAACAGAACCGAAGCCGCAAGACAGGCTGACTTTTCAGGAACAGCTCAAGTTGAATTAGTTATCGGATCAGACGGCGTTGTTAAAAACGCCAAATTAAGAAATTCTCTTCCGTACGGTTTAGATGATGTGGCTTTAAAAATCGCCCGCGAATCAAAATTTAAGCCTGCGATGATTAACAATAAACCTGTCGCAAGCGCCATTTTATTTAAAGTCAGATTTGAATCAGAAAAATAAACTAATCGTTCTCAGTCTCATAAGGCTGCACTTGGCGTGGAGCTTTACGGTCGGGATGTAACTGGTAATGGTAAGCACAGTTTTTAGAACAAGTGTCTTTCTTCCATT
>CAMLRE010000131.1 GCA_946482355.1 uncultured Bdellovibrio sp. | reverse complement strand
CCGGTTGACTGTCCCACATCTAAAACTTTTAAACCTTCAACATTTTGTTTTACAAAATCTAACGCTCCTGAAAGTTTAAATCCTGCACGTGAAACAAACTGGCTTAAATTATTTTCAGTGATCGTGATGTCAGAATGCATTTCTTCTGTCACATCAAAGCTTGGTTTTGTTAAAACTTTATTTTTAAAAAGAACTAATCCTTGCGCGATCAAATCCTGCGCCTTAGTGCGGGATTCAATGTTTTTATGCTGAACAAGAAAAAGATCTAAACGCATTATTTGTTTCTGGTTTGATTATAAATAACTAAATCTTTTAACGGCTGCGTATTTAAATGCTCTAATGCACTTAAAGCCTGCAGAGAAATGTCGACTTGTTTTTGCAGTTCGGCTTTTGTTTTATCCATTCCTAAAAGGTTGATAAAACTTTTGAAATCCTGGTCTTTTTCGCCAGCATCTAAAATATCATCTTTAATTTGAAATGCTAATCCGATCGCTTGGGCGTAGTTAGCAAAAGCGTCGGCCTCTTCGGCAGTCGCTTCACAGATAAATGCGCCACCCATCACTGAAGCTTCAATTAAGGCTCCGGTTTTTAATCTGTGCATTAATTCTAATTGTGAAAGTGTAATATCGGCTGTGCTTTTCATATCCAGCACTTGGCCACCGATCATACCCAAAGCGCCGGCTTTCGTAGAAAGTAATTTAATTAATTCAACCGCTAGTTTTGGATTTTCAACATACTCATGCGCAATTAAAGATAAACTTTGAGTTAAGAACGCATCCCCGGCTAAAAGCGCAATATCTTCGCCGAACACTTTGTGATTTGTGGGTTTACCACGTCTGAAATCATCGTTATCCATACACGGAAGATCGTCGTGAATTAACGAATAGGTGTGAATCATTTCAGTCGCAAGCGCAAAAGGAACATAATTTTGCGACTGACTGTAGGCGTTCACCACCAGAGAAGTTAAAAACGGGCGAAAACGCTTTCCGCCCGATTCGAAAGAATAATTTAAGCTTTCCCACAACACTTTCACTTCAGGAAGTTTAAGTGAAAGCTGTTTTAACGAATTTGCAGCGTACTGATCAAATTCAGCAATAAACTGGGTTTGTAACTGCAAAAGCGCTGGAGTCATCGTTAATTATTTTTCGTCAGCAGAAAAGTTTTCAGTAACAGCGTTACCTTTATCATCAACAGAAACTAATTTTTTAACTTGCGCCTCAGCGTTTGTTAATTGACCGTGGCAATCACGAGAAAGCTTAACACCTTCTTCAAATAGCTTTAGAGATTCATCTAAAGATAATTCTCCTTTTTCCATTTTTTGTACGATCTCTTCTAAACGGTTTAATTTTTTCTCGAAATCCATCTTTTACCTCTATTTAATACTTTTAACTTCTGTTTCAATAATACCGTCAGTCACTTTAATTGAAAGTTGGTCACCCACTTTCACTTGTTTAACTGACTTCACAACTTCAGGGCCTTTTAAAGCAATGCTGTATCCACGATCGACGACTTTAAGCGGGCTTAAAGAATCTAAAAGCGCCATCGCACTTTCAACGCGGAACTTATATTGTGTTAGATTTTTTGTAAGGCTATTGCTTAGCTTTTGTTGGCGTTGCTGTAGCGATACTTTTTTAATTTCAATAACTTGTTTAGGCGAAACTAAACGCGAACGTAATAACTGAACATCACGGCGTGAGTGCGATAAATAATTTGTCATCGCTAATTCTAAACGTGAATACAGATCATCATTACGTACAAACAAATCTTGCAATTTTTTTTTCGGATCAACTAAGCGCTTTGCCTGCAACAACAAAGACTGCTGTTTGTGTTGTAAACGGCGGCCAATCGCTAAGCGCAGTAATCTTTGCAGCTGTTCTAATTTTTGAATAATTTCATGCGAACTTTTTGCCACTAGCTCAGCCGCTGCCGAAGGAGTCGGTGCACGAAGATCTGCTACGAAATCACAAATTGTAAAATCAATTTCATGCCCTACAGCTGAAATCACCGGAATTTGGCTGGCTGCAATTGTGCGGGCTAATGTTTCATCGTTAAAGCACCACATATCTTCAATTGATCCACCACCGCGACCAATGATGATCACATCGGGTTTTAATAATTCAGCTTTTTTAAAACCTTCAACTAATGAAGGAGCCGCTGCTGCCCCTTGCACAACTGCAGGAACAACAATCACCTGAACACCACGTGCACGACGGTTCATGATATTTAGAATATCTTGAATCGCAGCCCCTGTAGGAGAAGTCACGATAGCTACCGTTTTAGGGTAAGTGGGAATCGGCTGTTTTCTAGCTGGATCAAATAAACCTTCAGCCTTTAATTTATCGCGAAGCTGTTCAAATTGTTTTTGTAATGCACCGGCGCCTACAGGCTCCATCATTTCACAAGCAATTGAATATGTTCCGCGTGGCTCGTACACAGTAATTTTTCCGCGCACGATCACTTCTAAACCATCATGAGGTTTAAATTTTAATTTAGAATTATAACCACGAAACATCATCGCGCTGATTTGCGCCTTGGAATCTTTTAAAGAAAAATAAAAATGCCCTGAAGAGTGAGGTTTGAAATTCGAGATTTCACCTTTGATCCAAACAGTTCCGATATTTTCTTCGATCAGGCCGCGCAAAAAGCCATTCACCTGTTCAACAGAAAAGATTTGCGGTGCTGCGGTGCTATTTGTAGAAGAACTTGTAGTAGGATTTACCTCTTGCGACATGCAAGAAAGGTATCAAGAAAACCATAGATTTTGCAATGACCAAAGACCGCCAACATAGAGCGATATTACGGCCAATTGGCGGTGTCTCTCAAACTGGGCGTGGTATTCAGGCATTTTCTCTTGTGCCAATTTTAAAAAAAACGGAATTTCAAGCACAAAAGTAAGCACCAGACCATAAAAGAAAACAAAAAATGGGAAATAAAAATCAATCTGAGAAACCATGCCAACCCATCGGGCTATTTTTTTGGTTTCTGTAGTTTTATTTTTTGCCGACGGGTCCTGATTCATGGACTTTTTTGGGTTTTTTGCTATTATTAGAGCTGGGGGTTCGCTGACGTAAAACTCATCGAAAATAAACCTTACAAGCTTATTATACGGGATCTGTCCCTGACAATGGTGTGCAAGCTCACCTCGTAGTGAGAAGCCTAAAGTTGTTAAATGGAAACCCACCTAGCGAAAAGAGGTTTATGTTTCAGAGTGGTCTTCGAGCCTTTTTTTATTTTATCTAAGGCTTAAATTCCGTCTAAAGTCTTGTTCATTTTTCCACAGTATTTCCATAGTCATTTTATCGGTGTCTCATCCTGAGAAACTGGACCATTTTCACTAATCTTTACCTGTATTTGACCGATATGTATTTGTGGTCTTCACGAGCAGAATTTTAACTTTAACTATCTTATTTTTGTTTGCAGCTTTTACCCAAAGTTGTGGACCACGTTTAAGTTCTGAAGCTCAAGAGTTTCTTTCAACTTCAGTTGAAGTTCCCGAATGTACAACAGCTTTTACTTACACCGATTCAATTAACGTTTCTACTCAGGCTGTGTTTTTTAAACGCACAACTGAACCCGTTATCGTCGATAACAAAATTAAAAACATGATCTTAAGTGATCCAATCGTTGACCCGCTTCCGATTCCGTACGCCGAAGTTGCTATTTACACAGAAGCCGATAAAAAGCTTGTGCAATGTGGAATGACTGACTTCGATGGTAACTTAACAAGTTTATCAGGTGGAGCTTTAACTATTCCCGATACCCCACAATCGTACATCATCCGCGTTTATGCGCGGGCTAATGTGCAAATGCCCAATAAGAATTTCATGGCTAATGCAGCGGTGAAAGAAGATCCTTATACAAATAAAGTTTATTATATTGAAGACACGTTTACTTCTGATGGTGTTGCGACAACTCCGATTGAATTAATCGCTTATGCCCGCCAAACAGATGATGTGGCTATCAAGGGCGGTGCATTTAATATCTATAATAACTTTATCCAAGCGTACACTTACTTAGATGAAAATTTAACTGCTATACCTGATGCTGAACTAACATGTTTATCAACTAAGTTTAGTATGTATTGGAAAGCTGGATTTAATCCGGTTCAGTACGAATACCCAAGCTCTGACCCGCAAACTTTAGATAACACATCTTATTATAAATCCGACACTGACAGCTTTTATATTACGGGTGGTCAGCTAGGTGATATCAGTTTATCTAACACAGATCATTTTGATGACTTTGCATCGATTCATGAAATGGGTCACTTTATTGAAGACCAGTGCGGCCGCTTCGATACTCCAGGTGGAACTCACTCGATCATCGTACGCATGGATGGACGTCTTATGTGGCACGAAGCTTGGGCTAACTTTCTTGCCGCCCTTGTTACAAACACGCGACAAGATTATCTAAACCCAGAATTAGCAAACAAACTCTCGACTGGCACAACAGGCGATTTAAGTTGGAGTTTTTTATTTAACTCTATTGGTTTTTCAGATTCAGTACAAAATGTTGGTAATGGCACTGGCTTCATGATGGATCTTAAAAAGCCAGGAACAGCTCCTGGTGAATGGCAAATTGCTCCTTATTTTGGAGTGACCTTTGACCAAGTTAATCCGACATTATATCCGGGTGAAGGTCATTTCCGCGAAGGCGCGATCACACGCGCTCTATTTAAAATGTCGACACCATCAGCTTCGGTTTGTTCTTCTTGTGGAAGCGCCATATTTGCTTCAAGCACAGTGGCCTTCGATTCGATGTGGCAAGCTTTTGATGCCCAAGGCGGAATGGGTGATTCAACAAACTCGTTCTCATCTTCAAACCAATTTTTAGAAAAGTTAAAAACTGTTATTACTGCAGCAACATGGTCATCGTCTGTTAAAGGCGTTGCTGATGCTGAAGCCTTACAATTATTTTCTGACAACAATATCGGATCTGCAGGTCTTAAATATACTCAAGTTGTGAGCGGTGTTACCCACTTAAACTGGGTGCCTGTGGGTCATAAATTAGTGCAGGCCGCTTGTTCTAAACCAACGGTTATCCAACCGCGCAGCGATGATCCTGGTTTTACCGGCGTGAACTCCGATCAACGCTATTCAAATCATTTTTATTTGTTAGATCCAAGTACACTTGTTGGCTTAAATTCAATCTCTGTAACTTTTCAGTATCTAACCGGAACAAACACAGACCATGATTTAATTATCTATGAAGAAGGTTACCGTTTTAACGGCGACTACTCGTGTGATACGACCGAAAACGAAGACGGCAGTTGTCCGACAAACAATTACGTTCCGTCTCGCACAACAAATGCCTGGGTTGTGGCTTCAAATCGCGCTGCCGCCTCAACACTGAGTACAAGCTATACAAAAACGATTTCAAATCTGGCAATCAAACTTGATCCGACAAAAAAATACTTGCTGAATATTCGCGCCTTCACACCAAGCAAAAGCTTAAGTAATGCCACGGCTTATAAGTATTCAATGTCTAGCAATTTGGGGACCTTATGCCCGCAATAATTTTAGTTTTATTTTTATCTTTACTGACGAGCTGTTACGAAGATCAACCGCAAAACAAACACGGCTTATCGAACGTACCTCTTACAAAATTTACTTACCGTGGCGTTGTTGAGCGCACAATTCAATTAAAATTTAGAGTTGAAAAAGGCGAAACTTCAAAACTGATCGCTCGTGTTGAAACGCAGTACGATTATGATTTTCCGTTAAATTACGAATGGAAATTAGGTGATGGCGTAACTGTAAACAGCGGTGATCTTAAAGGCCAGATCGAAAAAATGCAAAAAGACATGCCCTTAGAAATTGAATTAAACGTTACTGGTTTTAATGGTGATGTGGCCCGTTTTGTGCGCTTTGAAATTTTAGGAACAAACCCGCAAAAACGTGTTTTTGCTGATGGAATTATTAATTCGACAGATAAGTCTTTCGAAAAAATCGTTCAAGAAGTTGAACTGTATAAAAAAAGTAATCAATAGGATGTTGATGTGAATCTAACGGTTTTTAAGTTTTTTATTCTATCGTCTCTTTTAACTGTGCTCACCAGTTGCGGTGGTCAAAGTTTAATTGACGGCAACACAAATACACCAACACCTGATAGCCAAGCTGAAATTTCTTTTTGTTCAACCTCGACTTCATATAGCCCAGGCGTGGCTGTTTCAGGTACGGCTAAATTTCGTCGTCGTGGTTTAAATATTCAGTTAACTAGCGGTGTTGTAACCAGCGGAACAACCGGCGCAGTGATATCAACTGCCCTTCCGATTAAATATGCCGAAATTCGTGTTCTTAACAGCAGTGGTTCAGTTATTCAATGTGGTACTACAAATGCCTTAGGTGAACTTCGCGGTCTTGATGGCACATCATCTTTATTTTTACCTAATGATGCCGGAAGTTTTACCATTGAAGTTTTATCACGTTCTAACTACACATTTGCTTCTA
>CAMLRE010000130.1 GCA_946482355.1 uncultured Bdellovibrio sp. | reverse complement strand
TATCCATTTGTTCTTTGGCTGGTAAGTAATAATCCGCATAAAACGGTGTGTTTGCATCTTTAGAATAGAACTTATTTAAATCGGTGATGTACTCAATTAAGCCTTTACGGTTTAATTTTCTTTCATAGTTCCACACTTCAAGGTAAGCCACCATTTTATCTGGTTCAGCTTCGTCGATTTCAATGGCGATATTTGTCGTATCTTTTGAAACCACTGTGGCCATTTTATCAATTAATAGCACGGCCTTATCGGCACCAAACAAGCTTGATTCTTCGCGGCTGTAACGCTGAAAGTTTCTTACTTCTTTGTTTGATGTTTTAACTGTGGCTTTTGAATATCCGGTCGCTTTTTCTTTTTTGAATAAGAATAAAAAGCTAAACGCCGATTTTTTAGTTTCGCCTTTGGCTTTAATATCTAAATCTTTTTTCGATAAAACCAACGGGTCACTATCACCAGATTCTAGATAACGGCTTAATAGCTCGCGCTCTTCTTTAGCACGCATTTGTTCTAACACATTAAAATTTTCTACCGACTGAGGGGCCGAGAATCTGTATAACGCCGATTTATGATCGTAGAAATACGATGTTTTACTAAATTCTAGAAACGGAAGGTTAAATAAAATTAAATCTAATCCCGCATCTAAACCCGCTGTGGCTGAATAGCCAAACATTGTGTTTTCAGCTTCGTAAATGATTAGCTGGTTAAAATGATCGCGTGAAAAGTATGTTGGTTTTGAGTTTTGCCAAAATACACTAGCTCCTAATGTTAATGGCACACCGGCCACAGCCCCTACCGGAACTTTAGCCCCAGCTGAAATACCATAGCTGTCAGAGATTTTTAAAACTTCGCCTCGATCGATGCATTCAACGATGCAAGCTTTCCAGTGCGGAATAAATTTAAATAATTTTACCGGGCTTTTGTAACCTTCAAGCCAAGTGTTTGCAAAGTGAATAAATTCAAATTCACGGCGCCAAACTTTGATGTTTCCGTTCACGGCTAACTGATCTGGAAATAAGCCTTTTAAAGTAGTGAAAATTGAAGAGCCTACATTGATCTCAACAGCAAAGCGGTCTTTCACCACAAAGCCTTGCGACTGATCGCCGCGCATAACATATTGGTTATTGATTTCAACCACACGAGTCAGTTCTAAACCGATACCACCTGTGATATCTTTAACGTTAAGAACTTTACCAAGGCTTTCTGACTGATAGCCAACTGAAATATCATTAGCAACTTTGGCTTTAAGTTGTTTATCTAAAGCTTCAAGCTTTACAAATGAAGCGGCCCCCTGAAGAATAAATGGCAATAACGTATTACGAGGTAATTCGTAACTAACGTAACCATCAAAGTGACTAACAACCACATCACCGTTTTTAACTTTTTTGCTCGGGCTATAAGTTTTAAAATCGACTACCGGATATAAATTAAATTCAGCTGTTAAATCAAAAGCGCGCACGATTTCATTACGGCGGTTTGTGATTTTATGAATATATAAATCTTCGATCTCTGGTGGAAACTCAGCGCTTTTTACCGCGTACTTGATATCATCATGGCTAAGTTTAGCGATTTTGCGCGCCATCCATTTAAGATCGGCGTAAGTTGTTGTGTTAAAACGATCACGGTTAAATAAAATATCAGCCCAGTTAATATGAATTTTATCTGCCGACCAATCTAAGAACGTATGATCATACGTGTTTACCCCCCAAGACTGGGCCGAACGTAACATTTCAAGTGGGCGTAGCGGATTAATTTGAAATTGTAATGAATAACCCACGTCTTGCATTGAGTAACGTGGCACCAAGCCTTTTGGCGTTTGTTCTAATAACAACATATGATTACCCGTTTTTGAGTCGATCATATTCACTAAACCAAACCATAAAATCTGCGCACGGTGTTCGCGGCGGTTCGGTAAATCCCAACCGGCTGGATCATAAGGAGCAATACGTAAAAACTTAGGGTCATTAATAGATAACTGCACATCTTGTAATGTCACATAGTTACCATGACCATCACGTCCGTAATCTAAAACAAATGATGAAAGCTCTTTGTTTAAACCTGAGTACTTACGTTTCCATTGCGCTTTAAACGCATCGTAATCTGTATCACCTTTAAAATACACACGTAATGTTTTACGCATAACAGAGGTATCTTGAAACATACCAATCATTTTACCTAAAATAGATGACGTGATTTCAACATGTGTTTCATGACCCATTTTGATTTTTACATCAATGTCTTCACCGTTACGCTCAAATTCACCTTCCATTTTAGGAGAACCGGCGCTTGAGAATTTTACCTTTTTGAAATAGATGATTTCATTTTCATTCGGAAACCAGTCTGCATGGCGATCTTTAGCTTCAGCCATCACTTCTGGAGTTTGTTTTCTGACTAGTGATTCTTCAGCCGGGTTGTAGATTGAAATATCAACGTTACAAGCTTTAAGCTTCGCGATTTGAACTTGGTCTAACAGGTCGTTTACACGCACTTCAGGTAAGCAGGCTTTTGTTCTGGCTAAATTTTCAGATTCAATTTTTAAGTTAGCCGCTTCAACTTTATTGTCGTGACGTTTATAAGTATAACCGAAAAAGTTTTTACCGATAAATAAAACATCTAAGTCTTGGTGAAAGATATTACGAGGAGCTTCCGGTAAGTAAAACCCAGCATAACCATCTAAAAACTGATCCATAATACCTTCGCACATAAACTGTGGGCGGTGCTGGGCTACGCAATCACGTAGGGCCATCATTTTAGGAATAAGATATTGGTCATAAGCGATAATGTATTTTGATTTATTTTCGTCTAATTCTTTTTTAGCCGATTTGATCGCGTCTTTATGTGATTCGATCTCAAGTTCTAATTTTTCGATGATTTTAGTTTCGTACATATCATTGGCTAAAGATTTTTTTTCAACCTGTAAGCGTTCGATAAATTGGTTAATCTTTGCTAAATCAAAGCTTCCGCTAGTTTTTAAATTTTGCGCGGTAAAGCGTTCGGATGTTTGATTATGCTGTGGTGACAGCAACGAATGATTTTGTGCTGATACAGTTTGTGAAAGAACCGTTAAAGCAAATAAAACACCGATTGAAGTTTTGATTGTTTTTTTCATAAACAATATCTACTTCGAAAAACAGGCCAGCTTTTACAGCTGTTAACGTTTAAAATTGAGATGCGAAAACGAATACAGAATATTTTAGGTAAACAAAACTACCTTTGCTCTTTACACGAATTTGATAACGACAACTTACGGCGACACTGTCGTCATACTCGCCGCATTGTTTGCCCTATCTCAAAATGAGACAGAAGGGCAAACGGCTCCGTGACCGCCCTGAAGACGTTCTATGCGGTGATTGAAGTCGCTTTTGACTTTGTCAATGACCTCAAAAAAATTTGAAGCCTTGTTATCTATAATCGCTTCAAACCTTAATCCACGAATAAAGGTAACGGCATTAAATTCTCCCAAATGTTTTTCAATTGAAAGACTAATCTGACATTCCGGAGAGGTGTGTTGTTTAATGTAGTGAACTAAACGTTGGGCGTATTCATCCATTTCCATACTGACTGAGAATTTACTGTAGGCAATATCTTCGAACATACGTGCTCCTCGCGCCTGTGACGCGACTAATGCGATTTATAAATTAAGAATTTCTTAAACGATAACATCGCTTTGATAGTTTCAACGGCTACGGCTTTTTTAATCGGTTTTTTCATAAAAAACGGAACGTAGTCATTTTCATATTTTTTAATTACATTGGCGAATTCTTTAATTCCCATAGAACTTGTGAATAAAAATAAAGAATCGCTAAAACGGTATTTCTCCCATAAATCGATTCCGGTTTTAAAACCTGAAAGGTAAATATCAGCGATCACTAAATCGAAATCCTGATCCTGGGTGATTTTTTGATTCATTAAAATCTCGGCCCCTTCTTCAGATTTAGACCATTTAATAGAGACCTGCGGGGATACCTCTCTTAAGACACTTTCCCAGATGGGTTGCATCGCAAAATCATCCTCAACGATTAACACGCTGAGTTTTTGCTTGTGCGGCGAAACATTCATGAAGTTTTCATCTAGGTTCTTTTTATACGGCACTCCGGCCTCTAATAATGACTCATTCTCGATATAATGAAGATAATCCAATTCACCCATACAGCCCTCCTTGTATTTCTGAAATGTAATGAAATAATGAGACCACACAGCTTTTGCGATAATTGGGAATCCATTTTAAGAAATCTCAACATCGCATTTTTTTTCTTTACCTAAATTTTTTGCTGATTACTTCTGTTGCACAAATTCCGAGAACTGCCTGATTATCAACACTTTCATGGTCTAGGTTTGTTTGTTTTTTGTTGAAACAATAAATTGCATGCGTACTGTGCTTTTTGCTGATACCTTTGATGCTGTGGCTACATTAATCTCGGCATTTCAAATTTCCAAAGCATTTGCATCTAAAAATCTTTTCGACTCGATCTCGTTTGCAATCGATACCGAACAAAAAATTGGTTTAGTGGGCCCAAACGGCGCCGGAAAATCAACATTACTTAAAATTCTAAGTGGTAAAATGAAACCTGATTCAGGACAGCTGTCTTTTTCAAACAGTTTACGTCTTGGTTACTTAGAACAAAAACCGGTTTTAGAAGCTGGTAAATCTATTTACGAAACATTAGTTGAAGTCACTGATGATCCTTACGATGGTGTGAATATCGCGCACGCGTTTGAACTGATCACAAAACTTTCTTTAGACGAAATGGCTGAAGGCGAAAACACCGATGTCGGCACTTTATCAGGTGGCTGGCAAAAACGTGTAGCCTTAGCGCGCGAATTAATGAAACGCCCGACTTTACTTATGCTGGATGAGCCAACGAATCACTTAGATATTCAAAGTATTTTATGGCTTGAAGATTTTATCGCCAATGAAAATCAGGTTTCATTTTTTATCGTAACCCATGACCGTGCGTTTTTACAAAATACCTGTAATGCGATTTTTGATTTAGATCCCCGTAACCCGGATGGATTGATTAAGTCTTACGGCGATTACGCTAAATACTTAGAAACAAAACAAATGCTTTTAGATAGCCAACGCCGTTTAGAAGAAAAAAAGCGTAATACGATGTTAATCGAAAAAGCCTGGTTAGCCCGTGGCCCGCAGGCTCGTTTAACAAAACAAAAAGCCCGCCAAAACCGTGCACATGAATTAATTGATGAAGTTAAAAATTTAGAAAATAAAAATCAACTGCGTAAAGCGGATTTCGATTTTTCGGCGGGAACCGGCAATACACCAAAACGTTTAGTTGAACTTACTAAAGTCAGCAAAAGTTTTACGGGCCGCAATTTATTTTCAAATTTATCAGGCTTAGTGCGCCCTAAAGCGCGCATTGGTTTATTAGGTGCTAACGGCTGTGGTAAGTCGACACTTATTAAATTGATGTTAGGCAAAGAACAAGCCACATCCGGTGAAGTGTTTGTAAATCCGGATATTCAGATTAACTATTTTGAACAAGGTAAAGAAACACTTAACCAAAATGTTTCAGTTTTAAAAGTGATCTGCCCTGAGGGTGATTATGTGCATTTAGCGGGTTCACCGGTTTTTGCCAGAAGTTACTTAAGCCGCTTTCACTTTAATGGTTTTCAAATGGATATGCCCGTTTCAAAACTTTCAGGGGGCGAACAAAGCCGCCTGTTACTGGCGAAATTAATGTTAACTTCGGCGCATGTTTTAATTCTGGATGAGCCCACAAATGACTTAGACGTTGAAACATTAGATGTTTTATCTGAGTGCTTAGCCGACTACCCGGGCGCTGTAATCTTAGTATCGCATGATCGTTTTTTCTTAGATCAAAACTCAAACGAACTTTGGGCTTTTACTGAAAACGAAAAAGGCGAAATCATTAAATTTGCTGATTATTACCAGTGGGAAACCTGGTACCGCCAAGAAGGCGAAGAAAACCGCAGAGCCGGAAAAGCCGCTACAGAAGCCGCTTTAAAACAGGCTCAGGAAGCTCCTGCTAAAACAGGCTCTAGTTCGAATAAAAAACTTTCGTATAAAGAAACTCTTGAATACGAAAATATCGAAAAAAACATCGCCATCAAAGAAGAAGAATTAACAAAGGTCCAAACTGAGTTAGCGAATCCTGAAAACCAAGCTAACTACAGTAAACTGCAAGAGCTGACTTCACTGTCTGCAAACCTTGAAGCTGAGGTGGCACAGATGTATGAGCGCTGGCAGCTCTTAGAAGCTAAGCTAAAGGGCTAAACACTTTTGATTTAAAAGCCGCTATAGAGCTTTAACGCTGGATGCGGTGTCAAAATTAGTTACAGTTCAGAATGTTTTACTTAAGCTTCATTTTACCTCTGTGAAGCCTCTAAATCTGTAGTAATTTGCTCCCATATGCGGGGGCATACTATGTGGGGAATTAAACAAAAATCAAAATTATCAATCGTCGTATACCTGACAATCCATGTG
>CAMLRE010000129.1 GCA_946482355.1 uncultured Bdellovibrio sp. | reverse complement strand
ATCAGATGCACACCACTTTTTTATGGTCCCGTGGCCATGCGGAATGGATCAGAGCTGATAAATGGAATCCAGACGCAAATGTTCAGCAATTTCAGCCGACAATGACTCAGTCAATGGCTGACGAAAAAACGTTTACACCGCAAGCAAAAAACATTTTTGATAAACCAACTAATCGCGCTTCAAAAGCCGATGTAATAGAAGATATCAAGTCTTCAATGGTTGAAAAATTCCGCGTTCAATATGACTTCGTTGATAAAGGTGAAATGACCAAAGAAGAACTAACAGCTTTTACGGCGAAACAAGAAGACGTTTCAAAAATTTCTATTTTCGATAAAAAAGACCGTGAATGGAAAGAAATTTATTCAATGCCAGATATCGTTCAACGTCTTGGTATTTCACGCAGAGAAAACCAGCGTGTTCCGATCTTGGCGCAATTTTCAGGAACTCACTTAGGAACTAACGAAAGATTCAATGGCCGCGTTATTACCATCAGCGAAGGTGGTATTGGTATTACCGATAATTTCGATTTAAAGCTGGGTGAAACTATTCAAGGCCAATTAACAAGCCCGCATTTTTATTCGCCGGTGAACATGACTGCTGAAGTCACTTACGCAGGTCTTGATGGTTATGTAGGTTTAAAATTCGTAAATATGAATGACGAAACAAAAGCCCTCGTTATGGATTACATTAAACGTTTTGGAAAAGATGGCGAAGAGCAATAAACTCTCCGCGCAGAGCTAACGTTGCATCTCTTTTTCCGCTAAACCCCGGGCGTTTAATGAATAAAAACCCATTTCTTTGAAGCGCCCGTTTTAAATTTCCAGTACAAGCGTAAGTGGCAAATACGCAATCTTTCGCGCATAAATTCGTAAGAAAAAAATCTAGAAATTCATCGGTCCATAACGGACCATCGGTAAACTGACTAAAAGCATCGTAGGCCACAAAGTGAAATGGCTGAGAGATGGAAGTTTTGGCAGTTAATTCCCCTGACTTTTTCCAATCAACTAAGCGGGGATTGCTGCTTAGACTCCCCGTTTGGGCTTTTGAGTATTCAAAAACCTTATTTTTATCTACAGAAAGCTTTTCGCAGATTAAATCGTAGGTTGAATTTGTATTTCCGTTAAGCCAGGCTTCGAAAGCTTCAACCAATTCAGTTTCTTTTTCAAAACTTGTCAGGTTGGCAGAAATGGCAGGATTTAGATTTAGAGTTAGATTTTGCAAAAGTGAAAGCTCAATATACCCCAAACCAAGCCCCACAACGCCAATTGAGAGCTGATTTTGTTTAAGCTCACTCAGCGCCTGTAAAGTATTTTTAAACGGCTCTGTGTAGATATAAAGAGTTTCAGAGGCAGCGCCACCGGAATGGTGCATAGATTCTGGCATTTTTTCGGGGTGTAAGGCATTTGAATTTTTAAGCCGTAGTGTAGGACTTCCATCGGCGGTTAATTCAATGACAAAAGATTTGAGATCCACTATACAATCCCCTATGGAAAAAGGCTGGCGGGGCTTACCCTATCACAGTATTGCAGAACACTACAAAAGAATCTTCGGCGAGAAGGTTTACAAGATTCCTGTAACTGTGGTGGATGATTGCCCGAACCGTATGGGTTTAAAAGGTATGAAAACCTGCAGCTTTTGTGATGTCTGGGGTTCAGCCGCCCGTGAAGAATCTTTTCAAATGGGCTTACGCGAACAGATTGAAAAATACCAAGTTCAAATCGGCGAAGAGTATAATTCTAAAAAATTTCTAGTTTACTTTCAGGCTTACACAAATACGTTCACAAAAGTTTCAGCTTTACGTGAAAATTTCGAGACCGCCTTATCATACCCTTTTGTTAAAGGATTTGTTGTCGGCACCCGCCCTGATTGCTTATCGCCTGCGGTTTTAAATCTTTGGCAAGAGTACTATCAAAAATCGTTTGTCGCTGTTGAATTAGGTGTTCAAAGCTTTTTTGACCACCATTTAGAGTTCATGCAGCGAGGCCATTCAGGGGCTGATTCACTTAAAGCTATTGATAAAATCGCAAATTCTACAGCGGTGGATTTAGGAATTCATTTAATCATCGGGTCTCCGAATGAAACCGAAGAAGAAATCAAACAGCAGGCCTTAATCTGTAACGATTTACCAATCACGAATGTGAAACTTCATAACCTGCATGTTCTAACGAACACTGAGCTTGCTAAGTGGTATGCTGAAGGAAAATTTACGCCGATTGAACGCGAACAGTACACCGAGCGTGTGAAACTGTTTATGTCATACCTTCACCCACGCATTGCGGTTCATAGATTAGCTGCTTTTGCGTCTCGCTGGGATGAATTGATCGCTCCAAAGTGGACTTCTGATAAAATGGGAACTCACCAGTACATTATTGATCGTTTTCGCGAGTCGAAAACCTATCAAGGATGCCTCTTGAACAATCAAAACGAAAATGACAACGTTTTATTTGAAAATATGCGACTGCGAGTTGAGCGAATTTAGATCATTTCAGAATCTTAAATTTTATCGTTACACAAACCTCAAAAAAAAGACGAAAATTTACTATTGACACCATTTCTCGAGAGAGAAAACCACTTCAGTTTAGTTTTATACAGCTTCACTTTTCGCATAGCGCATGCCCAAAAGTCCAGCAAGACCTTTGAAAATAATTTGAAAAATATAAGAAAAATGTTTGATTAACGGTTCGAAATATTTAAACCTAGATTCAAGAACAAAACACAGCTTATAGGACATGAGCTGGTATTCGCACCACTAGATATAGTGATCGACAGTAAGTCGAGACTAGCCATCTGGGTCGTTAAGGTCTGTCGAAGACAGATCAAAACAATTGGCTCGCGAAGTTGATCAGGACGGTCAACTAAAATTTTCTTGAAACAATTGAACTGGACTAATTTAATCGTTGTTTTTCCGAGGGGGAAAAACAAAGGGTGCTTTTTACTGTCTTTTTGGATGGGGATCTAAAGAGATTTAAGAACGAGGGGTATTGTCATGACGACAACTAATACAATGACTGCAGGAACATCAAACCACAGTGCAAACACTGGCTCTCATATGATGAGAGTAAAAAAACGTGACGGCACTTTAGAGCCGGTTGACGTTACAAAGATCGT
The DNA here is from genome assembly GCA_946482355.1 of uncultured Bdellovibrio sp. Next base: position 3,365 of record CAMLRE010000129.1, on the reverse strand, counting down.
TGAGCGCGTAAACCGCAACGCTCAAGGTTTACAACAAATCGATCCATTACGTGTAGCTACTAAAGCTATTTCTGGATTATACGATGGCGCTACAACTAAAGAATTAGATAACTTATGTATTCAAACAGCTTCATTATTAATCGGTGAAGATCCAGAATACTCTCGTTTAGCAGCTCGTTTATTATCTACATATATTGATGAAGAAGTTAAATCGCAAAAAATCGGCTCTTTCGCTGATTCAGTAGCATTTGGCTTTAACAACGGTTTATTATCAGAAGATACATACAAATTCGTAATGGCTCACAAAGCTGAATTATGTGCGGCGATCGAACACTACAAAACTGACCGTTTTGAATATTTCGGATTACGTACAGTTTATGACCGTTACTTATTAAAAAACCCGACTTCACGCCAAGTTTTCGAAACTCCTCAGTACTTCTTTATGCGTGTGGCTTGCGGTCTTTCAACTAACCCGGTTGAAGCTATCGAATTTTACAAATTAATCTCATCTCACGATTATATGCCGTCAACTCCGACGTTATTTAACTCGGGAACTATGCGCCCTCAAATGAGTTCTTGTTACTTATTAGATTCTCCGGATGATGATTTAAAAGCTATTTACCAAAAATACGCAGACATCGCTATGTTATCTAAATTTGCTGGCGGTATCGGGGTATCATACTCACGTGTACGTAGCCGTGGTTCATTAATCAAAGGAACAAACGGTCACTCTAACGGTATTATTCCATGGTTAAAAACTATGGATTCATCTGTAGCGGCTGTGAACCAAGGTGGTAAACGTAAAGGGGCTGCGTGTGTTTACTTAGAGACATGGCATGCTGACGTTGAAGAGTTCTTAGAGTTACGTGACAACACAGGTGACGAACAAAAACGTACTCACAACTTAAACATGGCTAACTGGGTTCCAGATTTATTCATGAAACGTGTTGAAGCAGATGCAATGTGGTCTTTATTTGATCCACGCGTTGTTCCTCATTTCGTAGACACTTATGGTCCAGAATTCGAAAAAGCTTTCGAAGAAGCTGAAGCTAAAAAATTATATGTAAAACAAATCAAAGCACGTGATTTATATGCTCGTATGATGAAAACGTTAGCTCAAACTGGTAACGGTTGGATGACGTTCAAAGACGCTTCAAACATGAAAGCCAACCAAACTGGTAAGCCTGAAAACGTGATTCACTTATCAAATCTTTGCACAGAGATTTTAGAAGTGACTTCAAACAAAGAAACAGCGGTTTGTAACTTAGGTTCTGTAAACTTAGGTCGCCATATCGTGAATGGCCAATTTGATTTCGAAAAATTAGCTAAAACTGTTCAAACAGCAGTTAAATACTTAGACCGCGTAGTTGATATTAACTTCTACCCGATCCAAACAGCTCAGGATTCAAATCACAAATGGCGTCCGGTTGGTTTAGGTATCATGGGTCTTCAAGATGCTTTCTTCCAATTAAAATACCCATTTGACTCTGAAGCAGCTCAAAAATTATCTGCTCGCATCCAAGAAGAGATCTACTTCCACGCTTTAACAGCTTCTGCTGAATTAGCTGAGAAACACGGTGCTCACACGGCGTTTGCTGATACAAAAGCGGCTCAAGGTTTATTACAATTTGACCTTTGGGGTGTTAAACCAACTGACGAAACTCGTTGGAACGCTCTTAAAGCAAAAATCAAAAAAACTGGCTTACGTAACTCATTAATGATTGCGATTGCACCAACAGCAACTATCGCTTCTATCGTTGGTTGTTACGAAGCAACTGAGCCACAAGTTTCTAACTTATTTAAACGTGAAACACTTTCTGGTGAATTCATGCAAGTTAACCGTTACTTAGTAGCTGATTTAAAACAACGTGGTCTTTGGAATGAAGAATTACGTAACGAAATCAAATTAAGTGAAGGTTCGATCCAAGGCCTAGCTTCAATTCCTGCTGACGTTCAAGAACTTTACCGCACAGTTTGGGAAGTTCCGATGAAAGCGTTAATTGATATGGGTGCCGATCGTGGAGCGTTTATCGACCAATCACAATCATTGAACTTATTCTCTGAATCTCCAACGATCGGAAAATTATCTTCAATGTACATGTACGCTTGGAAACGCGGAATTAAAACAACTTACTACTTACGCTCTCGTCCGGCGACTTCAATCGCTAAAACGACAGTTTCTAAAGCTTCTTCGGCTAAAGCTGATGCTTCAACTGCTCCTGCGATGAATGCAGCTCCAGCAGCACAAGCAGCTCCGAAAAAGGAATATTCAGATTCTGAAGTGATTGCTTGTAGCTTAGAAAACCCTGAAGCATGTGAGGCTTGTCAATAAAATAGCCAGGAGGCTATTTTATCGCGCCAGCCCCGTAGCGAAGCGGAGTGGGTCGAGGGCAGGAGCCCGAGACAATAGCTCCGCGAAATTAAGATAAACTTTAAAAGGAAATTTTATGATTTTAGATCCAGGATTTGATTTAAATTTACGCCCGATGAAATACCCGCTTTTCTACGAAATGTACAAAAACGGTATTAAAAACACTTGGACAGTTGAAGAAGTTGATTTTTCAACTGACTTAGTTGATTTACACTCGAAAATGACAGCTTCAGAGAAGCACTTAATCCACAGATTAGTAGCTTTCTTTGCAACAGGTGATTCTATCGTTGGTAACAACTTAGTGTTAAACCTTTACAAACACATTAACTCTCCTGAAGCGCGTTTATACTTATCACGTCAGCTTTATGAAGAGGCTTTACACGTACAGTTCTACTTAACTTTATTAGATAACTACATCCCGCATCCGGATGAGCGTGCAAAAGCATTTGCTGCTGTTGAAAACATTCCATCTATCAAAAAGAAAGCTGAATTTGCTTTCAAATGGATTGATTCAATTAACGATTTAGAAAAATTAGAAACAACAGAAGACCGCAGAAAATTCGTAATGAACTTAATCTGCTTTGCAACTTGCATCGAAGGTTTATTCTTCTTCGCAGCATTTGCTTACGTTTATTTCTTACGTTCTAAAGGTTTATTAGCAGGTTTAGCTTCTGGAACTAACTGGGTATTCCGTGACGAGAGCATGCACATGGCTTTTGCGATGGAAGTGATCAATACAGTTCGCAAAGAAGATCCGAACTTATTCAATGAACAAATGCAAGAGATGGTTGTTCAGATGTTAGAAGATGCTATCGAGTGCGAAATGACTTTCGCTGAAGATCTTTTAACTCACGGTATTGCAGGTTTATCAGTAACTGATATGCGCCAATACTTAGAGTACATAGCAGATCAACGTTTAGAGATGTTAAACATTCCTAAACGCTACAACGCTAAAAATCCGTTCTCTTTCATGGAATTACAAGACATGCAAGAG
>CAMLRE010000128.1 GCA_946482355.1 uncultured Bdellovibrio sp. | reverse complement strand
TAAACTGGATGTTTAACCAAGCAGCGGAAAAACAATAAATGATTACAGCTTCTTCTTTAGTTAAGAAATTCGGCGACTTTGCAGCCGTCGACGGACTTAACTTGCAAATTAACAAAGGTGAATGTTTCGGATTACTAGGCCCCAACGGGGCCGGCAAATCTACATTCATTGGTATGACCTACGGCACAGTTCAACGTACCGCAGGTGATTTAAAAGTATTTGGTTATGATCCAAAATCTCACAACCGCGAAATCAAACGCCGTATGGGTGTAGTTACGCAAGAAAACGCCCTTGATGAATCATTAACTGTTTTTGAAAACATGATGATCTATTGTGCCTTTATCGGAGTACCAAAAGACGAGCGTAAAAAACGTGTCGAAGAATTATTAGAGTACATGAATCTGATGCACAAAAAAGATATGCCGATTATTGCCTTATCAGGCGGTATGAAACGCCGTTTAGTTTTCGTGCGCGCGCTTTTAGGAAAACCAGAACTATTAATTTTAGACGAACCTACAACGGGATTAGATCCGGCGGTCAGACATTTACTTTGGGGTAAAGTCAAAGAACTTCACTCACAAGGCACAACCATTGTTCTGACAACTCACTACATGCATGAAGCCGAAGTTTTATGTGATCGTTTAGTGATTATGAATAAAGGTGTTGTCGCGGGTCACGGAAGTCCTAAAGAATTAATTAACCAACATACTCCAGGCTATGTCGGTATTTTTTCTTTAGATCACCGCAATCAAATTCATAAAATCGTTGAAACGAATAAAATGTACAGTTTAACTGAAGACACTTCAGGAATTTACATCCGCACAAATTCTTTAGATGAATTAACAGCTCTTCACACGAAAAACAACTTAACCCCGTTACAAATTCGCCCTTCAAATTTAGAAGACGTCTTTTTAAAACTAACTGGACAGGAGCTTTCAGCCGATGCGTAGCGAGCAAATCAACAGCATGCGTGAGTCTATTGTTTTATTTTTTCACATTACGCTTCGTAACTGGACCGTGTATAAAAAAGATTTTATCGCCAACATTTCTCCAACGATTGCAGATCCGGCATTAATCCTGGTTTCTTTAGGCTTAGGGCTTGGTTCGTACCTGACAAATGTTGAAGGTATGTCGTACATGCAATTCTTAGCTCCAGGTTTAACTGTGGCAACGGCGCTTTTTACTTCGTTCTTTGAATCAAGTTACGGCTTTTATGTGCGTATGAGTTTTGAAAATGTTTTTAAAGCCATGCTGACAACGCCCATCGGAGTTAAAGAAGTTGTATTCGGAGAATTAATTTGGGTGGGTCTTAAAGGTGCTGTTATGGCCGTGGGCGTAGCTTTAGTGTTAGCACTTTTTGGTTTAATGGTAAACCCGTGGTTAATTCCTGCTCTTTCGATTGTGGGTTTACTTGTGGCCATTCCGTGCGGAGCTATGGGTTTACTGGCCACAGCGTGGGTTAGAAATATTAATCAGTTTCAAACAGTATATTCGTTTTTAATTGCGCCTTTATATTTCTTATCTGGAATTTTCTTTCCGATTGAACAAATGCATTCAGTAGTTCGCGGCTTAGCTAACTTCTTCCCGCTGATTCACGGTGTTCGCATTGCGCAAAGTATGTTCTGGCAAAAAGGTATTCTTGAAGCCTTAACAATTAACGGCGGAATTTTAGTGATTCAAAGTGTGATCTTAAGCGCTTTAGCTTACTCACAGATTAAAAAGAAATTAGTAAATTAAAAGTTTTTTTCGAAAAGACCTGATCAACTTAAAATCAAAGTTGATCAGGCTTTTTTTTATAGAGCGTCTTCAATACGACGATCTGGAATTAACCAGATTAATGCCACAAACACATATAACGCCGAAGAAATCCAAGGCGATACATGCGATAGCGCAATTCCTGAAATATAACAGATCATCGAGATTTTGCCTTTACGATCTGATCCGATCGCTTTGGCTAAAACCGATTCGTTACCATGATGTTTGATTAAACGGCTTTGCAAAAGAACGTATGCAATTGCACACATAAATAAAACAACCCCGTAAACCGCCACTGGCCCTTCAGCAAAATGGTTTTCACCCATCCACGCTGTACTAAACGGAATTAACGATAACCAAAACAATAAATGTAAATTGGCCCATAAAATTCCGCCACTGATTTTAGATGTGGCTTGTAGCATGTGGTGATGATTGTTCCAGTAAATACCGACGTAGATAAAACTTAAAACATAGCTGATAAAAATAGGCCATAGATTCAAAAGCGCCGAAAGACTTGCATCGTGCGGCACTTTAAATTCTAAAACCATGATCGTGATAATGATGGCGATTACGCCATCACTAAACGCTTCAAGTCTTCCTTTGTGCATAACCACGTTAGTCGACCGCTACTAAAAGTTCAAAACCACCCATTAACATTCTTTTTTCGTCCATCATGAAGGCGATCTCTTTCATTTTAGGATCTTTCATCATTTTAGCGAAAACCTGTTCACGGTGTTTTTTAGATTTAAATTCAGCGACAGCGTAAATCACAACTTCGCCTTTTTTAAGCTTCACAGCTTTTCCGAACGGTGCCACTAAAGAAGTGGCGTTTTTATCTTCGCCCACGTAATCACGGCTAGCTAAAGCGCCATGTTTTACTAAAATTTGGCCGATCACTTTAGTTGTTTTGCGGTATTCCGCTACTAACTTTTTAGGAATCGGTTGAATACAAATATCAATATATTTTGAAGCCTTAGCCATTTTTAACCTCGATTAAGATTTATTACCAAAAACTTTAGCGTCTAAAGCAAATGTTCCTGGGCCAGTTAGAATAAACATTACAGCAAGCACCAAGTAAACTAAAGCTAGCTCGTAACCACCAACGAATGGATCGGCTTTGATCACCGCGTGCATATGAACAGCAACGGCCATTGTACAAAATAAACCTAACATCGCCACTGAAGTCAGTAATCCGATAAGAAGAGCAATCCCTCCGCCAAATTCAGATAAAGCAGCTAAAAACTGTAAAATACCTGGAACCGGCGCGTCTGGACCCATCCAGCTAAATGGTGTCTGGATTTTTCCCCAACCGTGCATAATTAGCGCAACACCCATAACTAAACGAACCAGTAAAAGAGCGATAGACACTCCTTTAGGTAAAGCATGGGGTTGTAAAAAAGATTTTAATTTAGACATGATGATATCTCCTTGTTGTCTAAAGATATCATATTAAGCAATTCTATTTTTCGACAAGCACTTTAAACCCGCCGTACGACATTTTGTTAGCGTCGAATGGCATCTTTTTACCTTCCATCATTTTTGCCATACGCGGATCTTTCATAATTAACTTATTTGCTTTATCACGCTGAGCTTTGTTTTTATAAACAATCCAAGAAAAAACCACAGTTTCATTTTTTGCAGTCTTTGCTAATTTTGTAAATGGAACGCCAAAACCCTCGTTGACGTCATCGACCACTGTTTCAAAGTATTGTAAAGCGCCATACTCCTTCCAGATTTTAGCAGCAGCGGCAGCCATTTTGCGGTAAGCAGCGATATTTTTTTTCGGAACTGGAATCACAAATCCATCTACATATTTTGCCATAAACACATCCTTATTAATGGCTTAAGCTTTGCAATCTTTTACGTGAAACTCAAATTGAAAATTTACGGAAGGATTTCTCTATGCATTTAAATAGCTCTGCTTTCGAAGACTATGGCAAAATACCACAACGTTTTACTGCCGACGGAGAAAATGTGTCGCCTGCGTTAGAATGGTCAGATGTACCAAGCGGTTGCAAAAGTCTGGCGTTATTATGTGAAGACTTAGATGCTCCGAAAAAATCGCCGCAAGACCCCACGTTTACGCATTGGGTAGTTTATAACATCAGTCCCTCAATTTCGGCTTTACACGAAGGTTTAGAAAAAAAAGAAGAATTGCACGATCCTCTTCGCATCGATCAGGGCATAAATTCTTTTGGACGTGTTGGTTACGACGGCCCAAAACCTCCGTCAGGCGATTTAGCTCATCGTTATATCTTTACTTTGTTCGCTCTTGATATTGAAAATTTAGGTCCCGCCCGCGCCGAACTTAAAACCATTCACGATACGATGAATAATCATATTTTAAAAACCGCACAAATTACCGGAAGATATGAGCGTCCAAGACCAGCGCAACAACAAAGTGAAGAGCACCGCCCTTCACCCTAAGTAGTGGTTCAATTTTTTTGGATTATAATTCAATACAACGAAAATTATTCGCGTCGTCGTCGTACTCAAGTAAGTGGCCTGATTCTAAATCGAAGTAAATTCCCATCAATGCCAGGCCACGCTCTTCAATCGCTGTTTTTACGAATGGAAAAGTTCTTAAGTTATTTAACGAAGTGACAATGGCTTCTAATTCGCCGTGACGACATAAGCTTTCTTCGTCTTCGCCTTTATGAGCTGCAAGCACACGCTCTTTGGCATCGGCGGCGATACTGACCCAACGGTTTACAAAACTTTCGCCCGGGTTAGATAAATCGCTTGTCATCAACGCGCGAATACCACCGCATTGACGATGACCAAGAACAATCACGTTTTCAACTTTTAAATTCACAACCGCAAATTCAATCGCTGAACTCACCCCGTGAAACTTTCCGCCTTTTTCATAAGGTGGAACTAAGTTTGCCACATTGCGAACAATAAATAATTCACCTGGTGAAGCCGAAGTAATTAAAGCCGGGTCAACACGTGAATCGCTGCAGCCGATAATTAAAGTTTTCGGCGACTGGCCAGGACCAGTGAAAGAATTTAAACGCTCATAAAGAGGATGTTCGCCGGCGAAATATTTATCGCGGAATTTTTTAAAGCCGGCCATTAATCTGAGAATTTCGATTTTTCCCATAAGTGATTCATACCCCAGATTGCCCCAGTTGGGAATGCCTAATTTTCATCTAACGGCACCCACTTTGCTTATTAATTCTGCGATCGTACATGGATGTCATTTTACCACAAAAAAAGGAGTATTTTATGGAACTTACAGCCGATGCCCTGAATTCGTTCTCAAACGTTCTGCCGACAGGATTTTTTAACAAAATCAGCGAAACGTTAGGTATCCCGGTTGAAAAAACCAAAGCCACAATGCTAACGGCAATTCCCGCTGTATTTACAGAACTGCAAAAAAAAATTCGCGGCCCCGAGGGAATTCAAAACGTCGCCAGCGCTATTCATGACAGCGGTTTTGATAATCCCACCAGCATGACAAGTGATACTTCAAATGTGACAACACAAATTAATAAAGGCCAAGATCTTTTAAGTCGTATTCTTCCGGGACAAACAGATTCACTTCTTGGAAAAGTCACAACAGCGGCAGGAGTCAGTACTTCGCAAGGTTCAAAACTTTTAGGCGCTGCCGGAGCTGCAGTTTTTGCGTTTATCGGATCAAAAATGAAAGGCGGAACTCTAGCGCCATCAGCTTTTGCAAATATTCTTGGGCAAGGCAGCGGTTTTATTCCAGACATTTCTGCGGCCAACCAGTTTGCGTCTCGTTCAGTTCCATTAACTGGAACAGGTGTTCAACCCGATATTAAACAATCGGCCCTTAGAAAATACTGGCCGTGGGTTCTTCTTGCTATTGCTATCGGAATTATCTGGTGGAGCCAAGGGAGGAACACCGCCCGAGACGTACCCAACCCGCAGGTTAATTCAGAAGCCGTTCCGGTTGCCACGGGTTCCACAGCTTATGCAGCCACAGACCAAACTGTTATGGGTGAGTTATCGCAATTTTTAGCAAACCCTGCAGCGGTTGCTCCGCGTGCGTTTTCACTTCGTGAATTAAATTTTCCGACTGGCGGAGCAGTTCTTAGCGGCGAAGGCTCGGTAACAGCAACCAACTTAGCAACTTTATTAAATCAATTTCCAACGGCACGCATCCGCATTGTCGGTCACACTGATAATGTGGGTGTTGAAAGTGCAAACCAAAAACTTTCTATGGATCGTGCTGAAGCCTTAAAGGCTGCACTCGTTAATCAGGGCATTGCCGCTGATCGTATCGAGACGGCCGGAATGGGTTCAGTACAACCGGTGGCTGATAATGCCAGCGAAGATGGTCGTAGCCAAAATCGTCGTATCGATATCGAAGTTATCCGCAGATAGTTTTATATTTAGACAGGCGGTCGAAGTTTTTAAGAGAGGATAGAGGTTACAGTCTATCCTCTCTTTTTATTGTCCAATAGGCTGAACAATGAATTTAAATTATACCGTCTAGTCAAACCCCTGTATTTTACCGTAATATAAGTCAAAAACAAAGGGAGTTTATATGAAAAAAATCTTACACGTACAACGAAGCGACACTCCCCACTGGGTGGGAGATGGTTTTCCAGTTCGCACGATCTTTCATTACCAGGATTTAGCAAAATACATGTCTCCGTTTTTATTAATGGATTACGCAGGACCCGCTGAATTTAAACCAACTGAAGAGCGCCGTGGTGTTGGTGAACATCCGCACCGTGGTTTTGAAACAGTCACCATTGTGTATTCGGGCGAGGTTGAACACCGC
>CAMLRE010000127.1 GCA_946482355.1 uncultured Bdellovibrio sp. | reverse complement strand
AAAGCGCACTGACTTTGATATTATATTCTGGATTTTTTAAAGCCTGTGGGCCTTTCCATTTAACGCCTTTTTTCTTACAGATCCATTTGGCCGTATCAGGCTTAATTTGCATTAAACCAATTTCACCTGATGTACCGATCGCTCTTTCATTAAACTGACTTTCAGTTTTAATAACCGCCATTAAAAAAATCGGGTCATATTCGTACTGTTTACTTTCAGCAAAAACAGCTTTTACGAATTTATCAGACCCTAATTTTGGGTTCGCTTTTTCTAAGTATTGTTTAATGTATAAAGCAAATTCTTTATCACCCTGAAATTCTTTAAAATCGCTTTCTTTGTATTTTGATTTTAATAATTCTTTCGCGTGTTTTTCGCGAATCTTTTCAGAGATCTGCATATCAGGACTAACCGATTTATGGTTACAACCCACAAAATAAAAGAAGAAAGAAATTACGCAAAGTAAAGAAACTAATTTCTTCATTATTCTTGAAATAAGCCAGTCATCTAAAATGATTGATTTCATACTAGAAAATACTTCAATAAAAAGACCAAAAAAACTGTCTTTGTAACTATCAGAAATAACAGCGTTCTTAGAATGAGAATTGTATTTTTCAGATGAGAATTAATATATTAAAGCAGTGTCTAAAAGTTATTAGACAATGACTGAAAGTTCGCCATTCACGATGAAACAATCTGGCAGTGAAAAAAAATGTGTTATTTTTGTGAAACAAATTTAATCGTCTCAAATGGGGCAACTTGCCCTAATTGCCTTATGTCCCATTCTTGCAAGTCTACTTTGTTTTGATATTCGATTTTTTTAAAGGGAGATTTTTATGCACCATTCATCGACCTATGGAAATCTGCGTAAAGAAAGAAAGTTTGCCCGTCAACTTTTCTTAGGAATCAGTTTAGCAATTATTGCGGCCGTCGTTTTAATTTACGTGGTCTCACAGCTTAAAGCCCTTTACCCGTATTTGCCTGGCACAACTCCGGCTACACAAGAAGAACAACAACAAGGTCGCCCGCTAGAGCCAACTCAATAAATTTTTTAATAAAACCATCGGAGCTCGTATGTACAAATTGGTCTTATTGTTACTGACATCAAGCTTAATGTTTGGCTGCAGCAAAGAAGAAAAACCAGAACCTAAACCCAGCGACTTAGACCCGCGCGGTGTATTTCGCCCCTTAGAAAACGAAACTGATCCTGACAAAATCGACAATTGGTTTACCAAAGGCCCTTCAGAAAAAGTTGAAGGCATTGATGTCGAGCGCGCTTACAAAACTTTAAATTTAAATCCTAACGCTAAATCAATTATCGTTGCCGTCATCGATGGTGGTTTTGATTTAAATCACGAAGATTTAAAAGGCCGTATGTGGGTTAATCAAAAAGAAGCGCAAGGCCAGCCTGGCATTGATGATGATCACAATGGCTATATCGATGACATTAATGGCTGGAATTTTCTTGGGGCTAAAGATGGCCAAGGACGAAGCCTTAACGTCAATCAAGAACGCCTTGAAAGCACTCGTGAATTAGTGCGCTTAAAAAAATTAAGAGCCACACTGATCGCCACAGGCCAAGGATTACAAAGATTTGATCAAGACTATTATGATAAATTAGAAAGCGAAGTAACTGGCGATCGAACTGTTGCGCGCATTCAAATCAAGTACACTGAAAATGCAATTGCACGCGTACAAGATCTATTTAAAAACATTCAAACAAAGCTTAATATCCCGTTTGATAAACTGACTCTAGAAGCCGTACAAAGTTTTAAAGCTACAACAGATGCCGAACAAGAAGCCAAAGAAGCTTTAATCGTCGAATTTAATTCTAGCTTTGCGAAATCTGTAGAGCGTATTAAATTACGTCTTAGCCAATTGCAGTTATCACTTGAAACTTCGTTAAACGAAAATTTTAATCCCCGTGCAGAAATTATTAAAGATAACCCTGATGATTTTTCAAATGGTTATTATGGTAATAATGATGTCACGGGGCCAGATCCTTTGCACGGAACTCACGTTTCGGGAATTATCGCCGCCAATCGAAATAACGGCATAGGTATTAACGGTGTATCGCCTTATGCTAAAATCATGGCGATTCGTGCGGTTCCTAATGGTGATGAGTACGATAAAGATATTTATTTTGCCGTGAAATACGCCGTTGATAACGGGGCTCAAATTATCAATATGAGTTTCGGTAAACGTTATTCTCCGCACAAGGCTAAACTTGATGAAATTTTTAAATACGCAGCTCAACGTGGCGTTATTTTAGTTCATGCTTCTGGAAATTACGCCCACAACAACGACCGCCGCGATAACTTTCCTAATCGTTATACGGCATCACCCTCTTCAAATGCAGAACTTAAAAACTGGATCGAAGTCAGCGCTTCGTCACGTTATAGCACTTCAGCTATTGTCGCTAATTTTTCTAATTACGGAAAACACAGTGTCGATATCTTTGCGCCAGGCTTTGAAATTAATTCGACAGCCCCGAACAATAGCTACATGGTTTTAAGTGGAACAAGTATGGCGGCTCCTGTGGTATCAGGTATATTGTCTGTACTGATGGCGCAAAACTTAAATTATACGCCAGAGCAAATTCGCCAGATTCTATTACGTAATGGCCGTGATAAAAGTTCGCTTGAGGTCTTAAAACCAGGTATGGGTGAACTTGTTAAGTTTGGCGATCTATCGCGTTCAGGAGCGGTTGTCGACAACTACAAAGCTTTAGAAAAATTATTAAAAAATTAAACCGTTGGCAAAAGATCAGATAAAATCTGGTCTCTGCAGTTTAATAAAATCGAATAGTGACCTTCATGCTCGATAAAATTTAACGTGGCCTTTGGCAAATAGCTTTGCATATCTTGTGCAAAACGTGGGTGAACCACATCATCTAATCCGCCATGCCATAACGTCACCGGACAAGTCACTTCACTTAGCGGAAATCCCCAGTCTTTGGCAAATATTTTGATATCACGAAGAACACCGGCTGGTCCTTGTTTTAAAGCCAATGTCGTTGCTTCAACCAGAACTTCTTGAATATCAGCGTGTTTAAAAACTTGTTTGTCTGGCTCCGAAAAGCCATCCATCTCGGTGAATAAGGTTTTATCAATTTTATCTAAGCCTTTTTCCCAGACGCGGTTTACACCGAAATGTAAAACAGTATCCGGAATAAATTGTTGAGCTAACCATGTTCTTTTTTGAATGCGGTTCATGTATTTAAAGTTTTTAAAAGTTAAAGGTGCAATTCCGCCAAGCGAAGTCAGTTTTAACACCTGATCTTTCATTAAATACGCCACAGCTAAGGCATACGGGGCTCCGCCGCTGACTGAAATAATTGAAAATTTATCGATCTGCTTTTCAGCAAATAGATTTTTAATCTGTTGGGCAAATTTTAAAAATGTAAGATCTTTTTGCGGCATTGATTTACCGTAACCCGGTCGATCAATGGCAATAAGTCTGAAAGATTCAGAAACAGGAGAAGTTGAAACCAGTTTACCGTGTTCAGAACAACCCGGAAAACCATGCACTAAAAAAAATACGGGCTTATCAAGATCACCCCACTCTTGAATAAAGATTTTCTCATTGTCGTTGCCAAAATAATAACTGCGGTCACATGGTTTCATGCAATTATTGTAGAGCTAATTTAAACAGGCCGTCCACATTTAAAAACTAGAATAAAAGCTTCACTGCGGGCTGGTTTAAAATTCAACAGGGTGAAAAATTCTAAACCATGACCCGCAGTAAAAAATGTTAAATCAAAAAAACTATTGGCAGTCGTCAATATGACGAGTCGGTAACGCCGTTTGGCGTTGATGAACAAAGTTAAAGCCACGCACTTTTGTCGCTACATCTTCAATCAAGTAAACAACACAAGTTTTATCGGTTTCATTTGGGTAAGTGACTTTCTTTTGCACGATTTCAAAGTCATGAAGTTCTGTTGTTGGGTTGTTTTGTACAACATCTTCAACCTTAAAAGTTTCGTAAGTCGCAAGGCAGGGCGCTGATTCGCCTTCGTTTCTGTGGTTTAATAAAGTTTCTGCCGCAAGACCCGGAACTAAGATTTTTACAAAAAAGGTATTGCCGTAACCTAAATTACTAGAACGAATTCCTGCCGTTGATAAATCAACCGGAAGCTTCACTGTTTTTTTTGAAATAATTGTTTCACCGGCTTGGGCGGTAAAAGCTGCAAGTACGATTGCTGTTGATAAAAAGATTTTTTTCATGGTTACTCTCCTTTTGTGCGCTTGTAGGCGCTATTTTTATTTTTTAATTAACTTTCTAATCTGAATATTAAATTCGCCGACAGGATGGGCTTGGCCCGCTTCATTTTTTAATGGCACAATCACTTTTTCCTGCTCGTCATGGCTTAAATCTTGTAAAATAAGATCTTGGCCGTTTAACTCTTGGCCTGCGAAATACATCTGAGTGATAAGTTCTTTATAGCCCACACGCGAAATTTTAAAATGAATATGCGGCGGTCTCATCCAATCTGTATCTGCGGGATAAGCGCCTGGTAAAATCGTGCGAAATTTATAACTGCCTTGATCATCTGTGACTGACTTACCCCAATACTGAAAATTAGGATCAATCGGTGCGGTATTTGGATCTGAAGGATGATTATATTTTCCTGAAGCACAGGCTTGCCAGATTTCGACCAACGCACCTTTTACAGGATTACAGTTTTGATCTGTGACCTGGCCTTTAACGATAATCACTTCGCCTAAAGCAAAGAGTGAACTTCCTTCTAAACGGATAAGATCTGCGTCAGTATCTAGTTGATCTTCAACTGGATAAAACGGACCTTCTGTCTGGCGCGGTGTTAATCCTGGCTTACACATAAGTTCATTAGCGGCCGCTGTTCGGCTTAAAGCCATGAGCCCCACAGAAGTAATAAGACTATTTTTAATAAGATCACGTCTTTTCATACGTATCCCCCTTGAAAGAAGAAATACGATGTAAACCATAATAAATATAATGAAAGTTCTAAGCGAGTGTGATAACTCATATTTATGATTAACCAAACTGACTTAAAATACTTTTTAGAACTTTCGCAGACTTTACACTTAACGCGTGCCTCTGAACGCTTAGGTATAACACAGCCAGCCTTAAGCCACTGCGTAAAGCGTTTAGAATCAGATTTAAACTGCCAGCTTTTCTTACGTTCAAAAAAAGGGGTTCAACTAACCCCCGCTGGCCTTAAGCTAAAACAATCTGCCAGTTCGATGATTATGCAGTGGGAAAACTTAAAACAAAATATCGCCGATGATATTGAAACTCCTCAGGGAATTATTAAACTTGGGTGCCATTCAGCCGTTGCGCAATATATTTTACCTTCACTGCTTAAGACTTTCTTAAAGAAAAACCCTGGCATTGAAGTGCAATTAACTCACGGGTTGTCACGTCACATGACTGAACAAGTGGTTAGTTCTGTGTTAGATGTGGCATTTGCAGTGAACCCCGTTGCCCACCCCGATTTAATTATTAAAGAAATTTGCCGTGATGAAGTGTGTTTATGGAAAGCTAAGAACTGCCATAATGAAGATGTGCTGATCATCGAGCCCGGTTTATTACAAACCCAAGACATCTTACAGAAACTAAACAAAAAAGGTTTCACGTTCAAACGGGTTATCGAATCGTCAAGCTTAGAAGTGATTGCCAGACTTGTCGCCGAAGGTGTTGGTTGTGGGATTGTGCCGGAGCGCGTTCTTCAAAGTTATGAATCGCAAAGTTATGAAAAAGTTAAAGCTGCGCCGCAGTTTTCAGACAAGATCTGTTTGGTTTACAAACAAGAATTTCGTAAAATCAAACGCGGCCAAATCTTTATCGAAAGCGTTCTTTCGAGTATTTAAGCCCGCATTTAAAGGATCATTCTATGGCGCAAAAGTATATTCATGGTTTTGAAAAAAAAGAACAAGATCGTCTGATCTATCAAGCCGACTTTTTAGAACCTTATGTTTATCAGGGCGTTGATTTAGAATTTACAAAAAATCTTTTAGAAGTAGGTTGTGGTGTCGGGGCACAAACACAGATTTTATGCCGCCGTTTTCCAAAACTGCAAATCGATGGTATTGATTTATCAGAGGCCCAGCTAAAAACAGCCAGTAAAGTCTTAGCTAAAGAAATTAAATCGGGCCGCGTTCATCTACAGCAGCAAGATGCGCAGAAATTACGTTTAAGTAAAACGGATTACGATGCTGCTTTTATCTGTTGGTTTTTAGAACATGTTCCTGATCCGCTTCTGGTTTTAAAAAACGTGCGTAAAAATTTAAAACCAGGGGCAAAAGTTTATGTTTCTGAAGTTTTTAATCACAGTCTTTTTATGGAGCCCTATTCTCCAGCTTACTTAAAATACTGGTTTGAATTTAATGATTTTCAATGGGAAATCAAAGGTCACCCGTTCGTAGGAGCACAACTAGGAAATTTATTAAAAGCTTCGGGGTTTAAAAATATCAATGTTGAAATCAGACCATTTCACTTCGATTCGCGCGAACCAGAAAAACGCGCCGCTTTTATTGATT